>CAMNUC010000020.1 GCA_946560015.1 uncultured Candidatus Saccharibacteria bacterium
CATGCCGCACGAAACATGCACACATCATTAGCGCCGCGAGGTTGCCAATCGTCAGGGAATCAGCCGAAGGATCCGCCCCCCAATAAAACTTCTTTGAAGCTCGTGTATCGAGCTCCGTTGGGTCTTTGATGGTGGTTTCGGCGTCAAATCCACGCCACAATAATTCTTCTGATAGTTTCATATATTTCACTAACTTTTCTAAACTTTATTTAGGTGCCTCGGCACTCTTTCATTCATTATATCATGATACGTTAGGTTTAGAGTGACTTCACGGGTTACCTTGATAGTTTTTGTCTATTTGGTTCAAAATGCTATAATAGAACTAATTAAGTGGAGATTTTATGCACCAAACACCGCAGATTACTAAAAAAGTTTTAGCTTTTGACATCGATCAAACTCTTAACGTCGCCAAGACTCCTATTCCACTAGAAATCGCCGAAGTTTTAGTGAAGTGCCTCAACTATTTCGAGATTTGCCCCATTTCTGGGCAAAAATTCGATCAATTCATCGTCCAGATTGTCGACCCGCTCAAAGCCGCCGGTGTCACTGATGCTCAGCTTGCTCATCTCCATCTCTTTGTCGCGCAAGGCACTCAGTATTATAAGTATGCTAACGGTGACTGGCAACAAGTTTACAATTACCCTCTCAAATATGAAGATGTTGTAAAAATTACAACAGTTCTCGAAGAATCTGCCCGCGAACTCGGCTACTGGGAAGCCGATAAACTCACCCACGGCGACGAAATCATCGAAAATCGCCTCTCACAAGTCACCTTTTCTGCCCTCGGTCAAAAAGCTGGTACTGAAGCCAAATATGCTTGGGATCCCGATACCAAGAAACGCCAAGCCATCGTCGAAAAATGTCGCGCCAAACTCCCCGATTTTCTCTACGAAATCGGCGGTACCACCTCTATCAATGTCGCCGCTCCCGGCATGAACAAAGAGTTTGGTATGACTCGCCTCCTTAAAGAGCTCCACGTAAATAGGGAAGACATCCTCTACTTCGGAGACATGACTCAACCAGGAGGGAATGATTACCCAGTTGTCCAGCTTGGTATCGACACTATCACTGTACGCTCACACGAAGACACTCTCTACGCCCTTCGAGGGATCGTGGGTATCATCTCCGCTTAGCCTAAAAGTACATCAGTACTACCGCTTTTCATACACTACACAAAAACACCCCCGACCGTAGTCGGGGGTAAGGTGTGCTAGAAGTACCTTCAGCAGCCGTCGTAAATAGTCAGCCCTCGTCCGTCACATGAACGGTTTCGACGTCGGCTTACTCAGCCTGCTGTGAGCATTTTTTCAGGCGCTCCAAAAACGCGTTGTTTTGGATCGCAGCCTCTTCTTCCATTTTGATATAATCTCGTAAGAATCGGATGCATTGCCCAAGCTGAACCTCTGAGAAGGCGAATTCGGTTGCAACCACGGCGCCCTCGCCGTCTTCGTGCTGTTTAGTGAGGTAAACCGTCGCGTGGTCAGCCCCCACGGTCAGCCAGCCGTTCATCCTGTCCACAATCAGCGGGATCAGTTCGACATAGCGCGGAGCGAATTTCTCCCAAGTTGCCACTTGAATCTTCAGCGACAAGAGGTGATTAGAAATCGCCTGGTACGCCTTGGTATCGTCGCCAGCTTGTCTCATGGCTTCCAGCGGATACTGCAGTAATTCAGATTCAGTCATATTGCCCACGTCGTAGTCTAACGGTTTCAGGATCGGTGCATGCACACAGGTGTGATCCATACAAGAGTTAGATAGGCAGCGTTCCCGCATTTTGGCAATGGTCCCATTAGTAAACTCGACCAAAGCCGCGGTCTGCTGCAACGATTCCGTAATATCGGGCAGCAGCAGGAGTTTTTGATAAAACTCCGCCTCAGCTTCTGACTGACGAATCGCTCCCAGCATGATGTCTTCCAGTACCAGACTCGTAAAAGGCAGGACATAATAGTCACAACCTTCACCGCCTGCTTGTGAACAGACTTTGCGGAAGTAGCAGCATGCCAACGCTAGTGTGTCCTTGCGCCCACGCAGCTTACTGGCCGAGCCGCCCCATTGTGCTTTCAAAAGCACATGAGAGGCTGCGGCACCCATCTTGGCCGGATAAAAATTATACTCCCGACCATCATCTACTGCCTGGAATTCGCCTGCCACAGCATACAGATTGTCACACTTGAAATTGTAATTCATCTTCGGCCCCAGCAAATCGCAGGAACACCAGTGCAACAAGTTCTCCAGCTGACCGTTCGCGCCGTAGCGCAGCTCGGTATTGGCGTCACCACGGAAGGTAATGTCGTCTGGAGCGTACTGACCCTTGTCCTTCCACTGGAAGGACGGTCTATCGCCCTCAAACATCACTGTAGCTTCGCCCACTAAGCTCGGAATGAGTAACTGTGCCAGCTCGTGGCTTTTAGCGGCCACATCGCCCATCAGCACGGGCTGACCGGGAACAATTTCTTGCTCCAAAAGCTCCATCAGACGCAAAATACTCTGGTCACCACGTGGATTTTTCGGGCTGCTCGCCGCAAAGAACTTCTCGACTATCGACTGACCTTGCTCGCTCTCTTCGGCATACTCGGGATGCTTTTCGTACCAGGCTCGCTTAAATTCGTTTACCAGTGCACGCTGGGTACGTCCGGACTCGTCGTGCAGGCTGTCCAGGGCTGCCTCAAACCTTGTTTTGCGACAGGTAGCGTCAAAAGCCGCTGCAGCCTGCTCGCGCAGTGCGCTCAAGATTGTGCTTGTGAACTCTGCGGAATAGGGAAATGCGCGCTTGAACTGATTTTTCATGATAGGTACTCCTTCCTCCAGCACGTATGCTGGAACACCAACACCAAGGTTTTCCTTGCGTCAAAACGAAGACTTATCTTCGTATATTGGCGACTGCTACCTGAGCAGCAACAGGGCCAAAACCTAGATTTCAACACTATTGCCGCTTAGGAGCAGGGAAGTATTACTTCTAGCTGTAAAATACTTGAGCGTTTGCTCGGACTAGCTGACTCGTATTGAGCCATGCATCTTGCATCAGATACTGATACTTTTTCGCACTATAGCCATACAATCACAAACTCGCCTGAAAGATTTTCTTCCAGACCTCACCTTTCCATCGTAGCACATAACACTATCTTTGTCAATATGCAATCTGGGAAAATCTTCAAAAATCACTCTCCCCACACCCAGCTACTATGTTATAATTAATGTATGAGATCGTATATCGTGGGCAATTGGAAGATGAACTTTTCCGTTGGAGAATCTTCCGTTTATCTTCATAAACTCTTGCAACGGACGCGCGCTTATCGTGATGTGGAGGTCATTGTCGCGCCATCTTTTGTGGCACTCCAGCCGCTTTCTTTACAGATTGATCGCAAGAAAATGCGCCTAGCCGCCCAGAGCGCTAATGGGCACGATTTTGGCCCCTACACCGGAGAAGTTTCTTGTACTCAGCTGCGTGGGCTCGTTGACTATTGTTTAGTTGGACACGCCGAACGTCGTCAGCTTTTCTGTGAAACCGACCGACAAATCCGTGCTACTGTCGCCGCTGCTATTCGCAATCAAATCAAGCCAATCCTCTGTATCGGCGAGACTGCTACCGAAAAAGCCTTTGGTGAAACTCATGATGTTCTACGCGACCAACTTCTTGGCGGTCTTTCCGAAGTATCTCGCGAAGATCTTGATAAAGTTATCATCGCTTATGATCCAGTCTGGGCTATCAGCACTACCAAAGAATCCCACCTCGCCAGCCCCGAAGAAGTCGCCGACACTATGAAATTCCTCCGTCGTACTCTGATTGATACTTATGGCAAAGAACACGCCGAGGATATCCCCATCCTTTTTGGCGGTAGCATTAGCCCGTCCAATGCTGGGGCTTATCTCACCATTCCAGGCGTTAACGGCCTAGTGATGAGCGGTGCTAGCCTGGTGGCTGATCAGTTCATTGATATTGTTGAAATTGCCAAGAAAGTACAGTCGTAACTATGGATGCAAACGCTGAGTCTCGAGCCAAACTAGAAGCTGCCCGCCAAGAAGCGGTCGCAGCCCAAGCTGCAAACTCTGGCTCTAATCAGCTTTATGATCAGGTCGACGAAGTATTCACTCAACCGCTTGCCACCCCGTCTCAAGCTGCTGAACCGCATATCGCTCAAGCCTCTTCGGAATCAGAAAAGGCTCGTCCAATCCGCTCTGCCAAAGATGCCATCAATGCCATGTACGCGCAAGACGCAAACAATCGTCTCAGTAACTACCTCGCCGCTTCCGCCAAGGAGATTATCAACTCTAGCAGCTCAAACGGGGATAACAAAACTGCAGCCAGTCTTCACAAACATGCCACCAAGCGTCGCATAGAAATGGCGCGCCCATCAGCTTCTGGCCTCTTTCGCGTCGCCGCTACCAATAATCCTATCATCCCTAGCGATACCAGTCATGCCATGGATCCGCTTGCCCGTAAAACCAACCCTTCCGCTAAACCACGCATCATCAAGCCTCGCGAGGAGCCATCCGCTCCGGTTATTAAAACTTCTCTTAAGCTCGGCCCCAAAAAGACCCCAGCCATTCTCAATGCCGAAGTTAAGGCCCGCACTTCTCGCCGCAAATCCCTCAATGACCAAAAGAAACAAACCGCTCTCGCCGAACTCTTAGCTAGTCGTACAGCCAACCATCGTAAGATTAATGACATCTCTGGCAAGGCTCACCCTAAAACAGTTGATGCCCAGACCGCCGAGACTTTGCGTATCATGCGCCAATCTGTCCAAAAAGCCACTGGTGTGCCCATTGAGGAGAGTCCACAACCGGCTCACCCCAAGAAACGTACCTCTCGTGGTATGATGCAGGACATTATCCGTCCCTCCAAGTCCCAAAATACCCCCCAAACCATGTCTGCTTCATCCAGCAATATTCCAGCTGACTCCGTTAAACATCGTTTCAAGGCTGCCCCCAAAGGCTACACTGCCCAGCCTGAAACCATCAACACTGGCTATGTCGGTTTTGACGAGCCAATCATTTCCCAGAAGCCGCCCGTAGAGATTTATGGACTCATGGATGAAGAACCTACTGGTAAGTCTCCCGAAAAGCCTATTATTGAAGATTATCACCCCAAAGACAACTCCAAAACGACTTCTACTGATAAAGCTCCTGATGGCAACAAATATAGTGTCCAAGGCCAATCACCCTTCTTCCTTAAGTCAGTTAGCGTTGAGAAGCGCCCGCTTTCTGGATCCATCGGTAATAGCAAAACCTCCGCTTCGGAGGGTACACTCTATGAGCGCCCTGCTAATACTCCTGTCGGTGGCAAAAATGTTTATGATCGCAAAGAGGCCAAAAAAGCTCTTCCCACTAAGCCTACCGTTATCATCCCTGCTAGCCGTCGTTCCAAGGCCCCGCTCATCTTCCTGATGATTTTGACTGTTGTGCTTGGCGCAGCAGTTGGCGCGTTTGTCTACCTCTGTTTCTTCCAATATATGGAATAATCAGCAAAAGTGTGCTATAATCAAAAATGTCTGGTGGGATTAGCTCAGTTGGTTAGAGCATCTGATTGTGGTCCAGAAGGTCGTCGGTTCGAGCCCGATATCCCACCCCATATTGTTCAAATTAGCGCCAGAAGGTGCTTTTTTGATGTTAATAACAGAGAAGAGAGGGCTGATTTCGCTGGTTCCACACTTTTTGTTCTTGAGGTCAAAGTAGATGCCGTTCGGAAAAATCATCTTCTGGATGGCCTGCTTAGTTTCCAAGTCACCATCACGCCATAGTTTAGCGGGGTTGCGCATAAAGTTGCAGACATATTCAATGTCGGCCTCCTGAAGCATTTGAACCTGTTTAAGCTTGGTAAGTTGGTTTTCGATTTCGCTGCGCTCGACATCAAGTCTTGCAATATACTCTTCTTTTTCTTCTTTGCTAATATCGCCATCCAACATTGCGCCAATAGCTTTTTGTTTCTTCTCAGATAACTCCGCCCGCTTATGTTCGTGTTCCTCAATTTCCTTGTTGATATTTCCCAATTTTTTGAGCGCCGTTCTTTTGGTGATTTCCTTAAATAACTTAATCGTGCCTTCTTCAGGAGTAATCTGTTTAAGGTAGTCTTCGAAGACTTGATGAACTTCCGAAGCAGATGCCGAGCCATGCCCTTTGCATTTACAGCTATAGCGTGGTGTGCGCTTGCCTGAGCCGCTCGTAGGAGCGCTGGACCGTAAATACGGAAGTTTGCCTTTTGCAAACCTTACTTCTCTTTCTTCGTCCGTCATTTCAGCTCCACAGATAGCACAACAAATAGTCTTGTGCAGGGGATACTGAACACTGTCGCTTTCTTCGTGAGGTCGAGAATTATTCCTGAGAATTCTTTGGTTCTTCTCATAGACCTCCAGTGAGATAAGGCCATCGAAGTTCATTTTGATAAGTTCATTTTTGGTCATCGTCTCGGAGCGATGCCAACCTGCGTAGACTGGCTTCGTCAAAATGTCATCGAGGGTGCTTTTTGGCAAAAGCTTACCCTTGCGACTGCGTATTTCCATCTTGTGGGCAAGTTTTAATAATTGCGCAGAGTCCAAATCACCCTCAGAAAATCGTGTAAGCAGCGCTGTGAGTTTATCAGCTAATCCGTCGGTATCGTCTGGCACTAGTCTTGAATGCGTCTTGGGTTTGCCGTGATTATCTTTGGCGCCAGTTGGAATTTGCTCAATCTTGAAACCAAGAGGGGCCCTACTCATCCACCAACCGCCGCTGCTCAAATGCGTGGCCATATTATCCTGAGTTTGCTTACCTTTTATTTCATTGTCTAGTTGAGCATTGGCGAGAGACACAGTGAGCAAAAACCTCCCAGTCGGAGAGTCATCGACTGGCTCCGTAGCCACGAGCAAAGTTATACCGTAAGCTTTCAACTCGTATCCAATCTCCTGGTAATATGATGCGGCGTCTCTTGAAATGCGGCTAACGCTATAGACAATCAGGTGGTCGATTTCCCCTTTTCGTTGCTTGGCGGCCTCGAGCATTTTCACTACACCTGGTCTATTACGAACAGCTTTGGCAGAGACACCTGGGTCCTCAAACCAATCGACAATCTCAATATTGTGCGTCCTCGCAAACTGATCTATTGCTTCGGTTTGCGTATCTAACGATGCGCCGTCAACTTGCCCCTCGGTCGATACTCTCCTGTAAGCAAAAGCCTTTTTCTTAACTGTATCCATATACCGTATTATACCACCTAATTGTTTCGTGGAACGGTTTTTGTCTCTAACAACCTGTTAGCTAGGGAGTCCATATTCCCTATAAGTCCTAGAATATCCTCGTCAGATAGCTGGTCGGAAACCCTCTTGCTAAGGAGTTTTCTTGCCTCCTTGACGGAAATGATTGGCTTGAGATTGTATTTTGCAAGAATGTTTGTTTCGGAATAGCTAGCGTCCTTTTTTGACATCTTCAGCATCTCCTGGCCAAGAAGTTTTGTATGCTGGCGCACGTCGCCGAAGATGTCATTAAGATTAGCCGCCCGTTTGGCCAATAGCCGAGCGACGTCTTGTAATTTTATGGTAACACAAAAAGATCATGGCGTTTTTTTCACATTTGGCGAAAAGGCGGGGTTTGTTAGTTTTGTGTGGTTTTATATTTAGCCGTTAATGGCAAATAATGATATAATAGAAGTGTTGAAGTTATATTAATACAAGCAGTAAGCTAAGTGATAAGTTGCGGAACTTGTCGCACGACTTAAACGGCACCATGTGTCGATAATGCGTGCGAACCCGTATGCTTATCGCTTGGATCGACTTCAACACCGATTACATGGTGTCGTTTTTGTTTTCGGCGTTGTTCATGTTCTATGGTGTTGATGAGGGTACTGCTCCAAAAAACAAAGGATAAGTCATGAGCAGTATTATCGAATTACTCCCCAAGGTTGTCAGCGAGGGTAGGCGTGAGGCAAACCGCATTTTAGAGGGGCTATCAAATACCTCCCGTATTTCTTTACAAACCAACGAGCTCGTCGCTCCAAACAAGGATCGAGCACAGTCAGAGCTCGGAGCTACGGCTCTCGCCGCCATTTCAGGTGAGCGTCGTCCTGAACGCTGGACGAACCGCTTAATCTACGGTGATAATCTTTTAGCAATTCAGGCTCTGCTGGCTGGCGACCCTGATACTAGCCTGCCGAGTATGCGTGGCAAGATTGACCTGATTTATATTGACCCTCCGTACGACAGTAAAGCCGACTACCGCACGAAGATTGAACTTCCAGGAGCCAGTATCGATAGCAAGCCGACAGTTCTTGAACAGTTCGCCTATGCGGATACTTGGAGTAATAATGTTGGTGGCGAAGAAGTCAAAGGTACCGTCGCCTATCTAAAATATATGTATCCTCGGTTAGTGCTTATGCGTGAGTTATTGAGTGAGAGGGGGAGTATTTATGTACATATCGATTGGCATATTGGTGCTTATATGAAAATTATGCTAGACGATATATTTGGTAAGGATGCCTTCATAAATGAGATTATTTGGGCATATTCTTCTGGTGGAGTTAGCGAAAGGTATTTTGGTAGAAAGCACGACACATTATACCTATATCAAAAATCAGATAATCGTATTTTCAACCGCCAGTTAGAAAGAACTTACAAATATGGAGGTATTGGAAAAAGCCCATTACAGAAATACTATACTGACGAGTTCGGTAATGAATATACGCTTGTCGGTCGTAAAGATGTTATAAATGACGTTGGCATTATATCTACGCATAATAAAACTGAGCGTGTAAATTATGCCACGCAAAAACCTGAAGCGTTGTTGGAGCTACTTATCAAAGCCTCCTCGAATGAAGGCTCTATCGTCGCCGATTTCTTCGGTGGTTCAGGCACGACGGCGGCCGTAGCGGAGAAATTGGGTCGTAAATGGATCACTTCGGATATAGGCAAGCCTGCCACTATGATTATGCGGAAACGCTTTATCGATAATGAGACGAAAGAGTTTTTCTACCAGTCTATCGGTGATTATCAGCGTGAGCAAATGTCTGCTACTTTTGGTAGTCGCTATCGCATTGGCGACCTTAATCAAGTTGTCCTCCAACTTTACGGAGCAGTACCATTCCGCCCCGAGGAGAACCCCAAGCATAATCTTGGCCGTATTCCTCGTACTAAACACCTCGTCATGGTCATCTCGCCGAGTGCCGTCGTCGGGCTTAGCACATTACGGGAGGCGGAAGAATATCTCATGTCCTTCCAGGGTGGCTGGGATAAAATCACCGTTCTCGGTTGGACGTTCGACCCGAAGTTGGGGGAGATTGCTAATAGTATCTTTGGTGATTTCGATAACGTGGTAGATTTCCGAGTTATTCCGCCCGACCTGCTCGACCAGCTTAAGAGTAAGACTTCGTTCAAGAAGCTCCATGAGAAAGTCGCCGTCGACGAAGACGGTACTATTCGCACACCTGTTCGCTTTACCTCGCTCCAATATCTTACCGTTAAAGATCCTGTCGTTATAGGTGACGAAGTAGAAATCGAGCTCGAGAATTACGTCATTCTCTCCGCCGACGCTCTACCGCTCAATAATGAGAACCGCAAGAAAATGGACGAGATTATCGCTCACGACCCGCTCGCTCTTATCGAATACTGGGCGATCGACCCGAATTACGACGGCAAGACTTTCCGTAGCGTTTGGCAAGACTATCGGGGTAATACTGACAACGACGGTGACGATCTTCACGTGATTAAGAAAACTCGCATTCCACTTGGAGCGTCGGGTAAGGTAGCGGTTCGTGCTGTTGACGTCTTCGGTCTCGAAAGTGAAGTAGTATTGGAGGTAAAATAACATGGCAAAACATCCACACAATCAATATCCACCTTTGGCCTTTGCTGAGGCGATATCTGACCAAGCTAATTCCGCTTGGGCAGACGGTACTTTTCTCGAAAATGTCACCCCGACTACTCGAGCTTTACTTACGTACTGGTTTGATCCAGCCTACACTGATCTCAGGACGATAAACTTCCATAAAGGCCAGCGTCAAGCTATCCTGAACATTATTTACCTCTACGAAGTACTCCATACTAGTACGGTCTTAGAGGCTTATGACGCTATCGCTCCGCAACTTCTAGCCGAGAAAGGTAGCGGCATGGAGAGCCTAACTGGCCCTACCTCGACTTATAACTGCCCGAAATACTGTGTCAAAATGGCGACAGGCACAGGCAAGACCTGGGTGCTCGAGGCTCTTGTGGTTTGGCAGTATCTCAATGCTCGCCACGAAGACGGCGAACGCTATACGAAAAACTTCCTCATTGTCGCTCCTGGACTAATCGTCTATGATCGCTTGCTCGACGCTTTCCGAGGTCGTAACGAAGATAATGGCGACACCCGAGACTTTGAGACTTGCGACCTCAAACAAAATCAGGACTTATTTATTCCCGACGAATATCGAGAAGAGATGTTTGGCTTTCTTCAAGGTAGTGTAGTTGAGAAGACTGGTATTGGCAGTACTGTTACTGGTGACGGTATTGTGGCAATCACGAACTTCCACCTGCTCATGGGCGTGGACGACACTAAGGATATTGGTGATAGTTGGAGCTTGCCAGTTTCTCCTGGCACGAGTGCTGGGCATGGCCTCGACGACCTCGACCGTTCACTCGGCGAGAAACGTGAGCTGGAGTTCCTTCGTAATTTACCAAATCTCATGGTAATTAACGACGAGGCTCACCATATCCACGAAGTGAAGAAACATGGCGAAGTCGAAGAGGTTGAATGGCAAAAAAGTCTCCGCTATATCGCCGAACCGAAAGGTACTCGTTATCTCCAGCTCGACTTCTCCGCTACGCCATATAATCAGCGAGGCAAGGAAAAGGTTTACTTCCCACATATCGTAGTTGATTTTGAGCTCAAAACTGCCATCCAGACAGGGCTCGTGAAAACCGTTGTACTCGACGAACGTAAAGAGCTGAACACTGAAGCTCTTGATTATAAAGTTCTACGTGACGACAAGAAAGATATTATTGATCTCTCTGACGGTCAACGCCAAATGCTCCGAGCAGGTTTGGCAAAACTAAATATCTTGGAGCAAAGTTTCTCTACTGTTGACCAAGATAAAGTCCCGAAAATGCTCATTATGTGCGAGGATACTGAGGTTGTACCGTACGTGCGTGACTTTCTCCTTTCCGAAGGCCGAGACGCTGATGATATTTTGGAGATCCATAGTAACAAGAAAGGTGAAGTCGGCCAAGACGAGTGGGAGGATATGAAACAGCAGCTCTTTGCTCTCGACCGTCATAAGAAACCTCGGATCGTGATTTCCGTCCTCATGCTAAGGGAGGGCTTTGACGTGAATAATATCTGTGTCATTGTGCCGCTCCGCTCGACTACTTCGGGCATTCTACTCGAGCAGACTATCGGCCGAGGCCTCCGTCTCATGTGGCGTGGCAACCCCGAAATCGACGAGCTAAAAAGAGAAAATCGACACCGTATTCTCGAGGAGAAAAAGACCGCCACGAACTATTTTGACGTGCTTTCTATCGTGGAGCACCCAGCTTTCCGAGAGTTCTACCAGAGCTTAATCGAAGAAGGCGTGATTGGCGTAGACGACGGTGAAGACGACCCCGACGACGAGGGTAAAGTCAAAGGCGATCTTCTAAAAGTTGGTCTAAAATCTGATTACGAAAAGTACGACTTCCGTATCCCGACCATTATCCAAGAGGCCACCGAAGTCATGAAATCTCCAAATCTCGACGTAAACTTACTCAAGGCTTATCATATTCCGCTTACCGAGCTCCAAAAGTTCGTGCCCGACAATGAGAAATGGATCAGCACTGAAGTAACCGAAAATACTCACTTTGGTGACTTCGACGTTACGAGTGGCGTCTTCCAGGCCAGTAGCTACAACGACTACCTTATGCGAATCGTGAACCGTATCACCAATAAGCTCGGTACGCCAGTTGATGCCGTTAGTAAACACCGCCGAGGCAACGACCTACCAGCTATTGCTATCGGTAGCAACGACGTCGCTCGTTTGACCGATAAATATATTCGGAACAAGTTGTTTAGCCAGGAAGTAAACCCTCAGCTCCCCGAAGTTTGGAAAGTTCTACGGCTCGAGCAGATTATTAATCATGTCTCTTCTCAAATCTCCATGCTCATTCTCGAGGCTCAGGAGAATACCGAGGTCGATAACGAGGCGGAGGTGGTATTCAACGCTATGTCGAGCGTCAATCGTATCATGGTACGTGAGAATTATATGATCGAACCAGTGAAGTGTATCTACGAGAAGTTGCCATACCCGAGCAATAAAGGCCTGTACGAGAAAGACTTCTGCGAGTTTGCCGATAACGACGGCGAGGTGGACGCTTTCTGTAAAGTAATCGAGCGTAAACACACTTTCCTCTGTTTCCGCTATGTCCGAGAAGACGGCCTACCGTCGAACTATATCCCCGACTTCCTCGTCCGTTTTGGCGACGATATTTATCTCGTCGAGACCAAAGCTCAAGACCAGCTCTCCGCCGAAAACGTGAAACGTAAGCAACGCTCTGCTTGTAACTGGGTTGACCGTATTAATAAACTCCCAGCCGACAAACGTGAAGGTGAAACTTGGCACTACGCCATTCTCGGCGACGAGACCTTCAATAGCTGGCGGAACAAGCGAGCTACGCTGAGGGATATGCTGGACTATGCCGAGCTGAGAAATGATAGTATAATTGACACAGGAAGATTATTTTAGATGTCAAACAACTCCCCCTTCGACCCATACTGGCTCTACGAGATGGGCAAGATGAGCGCCGAGCGCCCACGTCAGCCACAGCAGAAATCTACACGAAAACCTACACCAAAGCAAACGACAGTAGGTTCGGGCGTTGGTTTGGGGATTGGTTTGATTGCCTTAGCGGCGTTCTGGGTGTTCATTACGGCAATACTCTCGATTGCGCTTTATATTTTTGCTACCATTTTTGGTGGTCTAGATTTTTGGCTTTGCTTGGTAATCAGCGGTCTCTTCTCGTTTTGGTTATGCTCGTTGTTCGTTCGCTAGTTCTTGCCATTTTTCCACACCGCAACGATGTAGTATTGGTCTTCCATACATCTCTCGCTCTACCCACTCTACTTTGTTGGTCGTAGGGTTGTAATAAGGCGCACAACACATCAACTCACCAAAGTCATTGGTTGGCGGCTCGTTACGCTCTTCGAGCCGAGTTTGAGCGCCAAAGCTTACGACGTCTGCTCGACCAGTGGAATACCCCTCAGACGCATTTAGAGCCGTTTCTAGGGCTTTTCCAGTGTCGAGACGGGTGTTTGACCGCTTCTCGCTTATCGTTTGATTTTGAGCGTGTTTTACACGTCGTGTATAGCGTCGGTATTCGCTAGTTCTCGCCAAACCAAGACTGCTCCAACATTGAGCCTCAGTCGCCTCCTGCACAAGCTTGGCGAACTCAGGTTTCTCCCTGCGCCAACGACAAAATGTGTCTTCTGATATTCCTACGCCATAGCAAGCATCACGCACAGTCAGTCCGTCGGAGATATACTGATGGACGCGTTTGGTGAGTTCTGGGGTGTATTTGGTAGGTCTAGCCATATGTTTACCACTATAGCATCAAAAACCAAAAGTGTTTTAGTGAGCCTAGACTTATCAAAACACCAACCCAGCCAAAATCCTTGTTCAATCCAAGTGCTCCTATACTTATATTGCAAAATGACAAAGAGGTTTTTCCTAGTCAGAAACCCCAAATGTTTAAGAAAACGTAGGAAAATCGGCAGGACTGAGTTAGCACTACTTTAGAGACGGTAAACTATATGATATAATATTGTATATGGCAAATTTTCTATTCATAGATGATAGCGGCTCAAAACAGTGGGATACTCCATATTCTAGGGAATTTGTTGATAGTCCTCCAGCTAGGACTTCGCAAAATCGAGCTTTTTGGCAGAAAAATTATTTTGTTCTTGCTGGGTTACACATTAACACTGATACTATGTCAAAACTTAACCCCCTAATCAACCAAGAAAAGCAGCGAGTCTTCGGCACAAAGTACGTAGAACTTCACTCTGCGAATCTACGCAACAAACATCGCATACGCAAAGATTACCTGGACAGATTTAACGTCTCACAGGACGATTTACGCCAATTTATAGATAGTTTTTGGTATCCGCTCTTTTCTCAATACGACTTGCAACTCATAGCGATTATTATCGATAAGCGTTACTATAAGAATCCTAGGCACGAGGGCAAGATGCCATTAGAGCTTGCCGTTGAAACGCTATTTGATCGTACTGAATTACACCCACACAATGATTGTCGTATCATCTTTGATCAGATGGACAGCCAGATTAGAACTACAAAGCGGGACCAAGGCAAAATTCTTAGAATTTCGGACACCAAAATTAACCTTAATGATGGTAAGTTTGCAGACAAGTATCATCACACATCGGTGGGTTTTGAAAAATCCGCTAATTCAAATTTTCTGCAACTGGCGGATATGGTGGCCTACAATGTGTGGAGGCAATTTGTGGATTATGGTAATGAGTGGGACAATCACTCTCTAAATCTCGACGAACATCACAAACTGCTTACCTACCCATACTTTGAACGAATTTCTCATAAGTTTTACTGCAACAAAGATGGTCGAGTAAATGGTTTCGGTATCGTAAAACTACCAGACCCAAGCAATAAAAAACGAGGTTGGTACATAGAACCAAGCTCTACATTTTAGTCACGAGATAATGATATCTAGAATCAAAAGTCACTCAAAAAACCACCTGCACTAGCTGCAGATGGGTTTTTGAGGTAAGTCTCCATTCGGATTCCGCCATACGCTTAGAGGACGGCTAGATGTTGCCACCAACCTACCATACATTCATTTTATCATAAAGTCTTATAATTTACAACATTTTTTATCCTACATTGCAAACATCCCCTGTATTTTGTTGTAAAAAATACAACAAAACAATGTTGATGGCAGTCGCAATTACTATTTTTGCATTAATCTAATTTTTTTCATTATGAATAATGCGCTCTCGACGCAATGAGAATGCGGGGACTTATGGTGGTCGTCGAAATATAGGGGAGGGGGGATTAGTTTTGGTTTATTTGCCAAAAAACACCAAAAATAAAAAACACAAAGCCAAAAGCGTGCTATGATAGGAGCAGAACGTTGAAGCTTGGATGATCTAAGTGGACAGTGTCGGCAAATTAACTTCCGTAGTGACTGAGTGATCACTGAGTGTAGCTCTTATGCGTAGCAGTCCTCGTTCTCTGGAGTCTGCATAGCGTAGCGTGTCTACTCCCTATCTGTATTCTGCTCCCGTCACCCTCATAAGCAATAACCCCCTAAGCCAGTTCCAGAGCCACTAGGGGGATTTATTTTTGATGATTTTTCGATTATTTAAGGTGTTTCATGCTATAATTAGAGTAAGAGCGTAATGCTCTTGTAGACTTGAGGCATCTTATTATCGGTGGTAGCATGTTGCCAGAGGTGAAACAGAGATAATGTGTTTAACTCTGAAGAACTCTGTGGCAATTTGGTTCCATTTCGAGTCGATAAGGTACCCCAGATACGCGAGTGTAGTACAGCGGTTAGTATGCAAGTTTTCCAAACTTGAGATGAGGTTTCGACTACCTCCACTCGCACCAGAAAAGAACCTGAGCCTCAGCTCGGGCTTTTTGTTACCAGAAAACCCCCGGATTGTCCGGGGGTTCTGTTAAGTTACACAT
>CAMNUC010000021.1 GCA_946560015.1 uncultured Candidatus Saccharibacteria bacterium
CGACCCACCTCACACAAACACGGGGCCCGCCGGTTATAGGGATTGCTATGCCTTCGAAAGTTGTCCCCAAAAGTGGAGGTAATACTTACAGCCTGCAACCAAAAAGAAATTAACAGGCCCTGGGGGTTTCAAAAGCACGCAATTTCTGATATTCTAAAGATAACTCTAGAATACAGGAATTATGATTTATTTAGGTACAGTTGGAGTCTATGATGCTATTAACTCTAACTAATAGCATTATAGCACACGAGGTAATAAATGTCAATACTTTTTTCACATTTTCTTTCAAAAAACAACGAAATCCGACCTCAAGAGGCGGATTTTACAGAGGTGTTGAGCTCCATTGCGGTTGTGCCAAAAACGTTGTATTTTTATGGAAAATTGCCGGAAAAGCGGGTAAAATCGGTAGCAATTGTTGGTACGCGTAAGCCCACAGAATATGGCGCAAGGATTGCGAAAAAGTTGGCTTATGACGTGGCAAAACGCGGCGCAGTGGTAGTATCCGGCTTGGCGTATGGAATTGATAGTATTGCTCATCGAGGGGCGTTAGAAGCGGGTGGCACCACGATAGCGGTGCTGGGTACACCAATTGATTATATTTATCCGCGGGCGCATGTGGGTTTGGCGGAAGAGATTGTACAGACTGGTGGCGCAGTGATGAGCGAACTAGCACCAGGGGCGGAATATCATGCGAAAACGTGTTTCTTGGAGCGGAATCGGATCATTGCGGGGCTGGCGGATGTAGTGGTAGTGGTGGAGGCAGCGGAGCGAAGTGGGTCACTAAACACGGCGGCGCATGCTTTAGAGCAGGGTAAGGATATCTTTGCGGTGCCGGGAGATATTACTAGGTCGCTTTCAAAAGGGTGCAATAAGCTTCTTCGGCAGGGCGCAATGCCATACTTGGAGCCAAGTGATGTACTGGATGTGTTATTCCCTGTTTCGAAAAAGCAGCGTAAAGATACACAAATGCAGCTTTTGTTGGGTGATAACGAGGCGGAAACAGTAATTTTGAGGTTGGTTGCAGCTGGTGTGGAGCGGGGAGAGGAGATTTTGGCAAAAACGGGGCTGAAAGTGGCGGAATTTAATCAAAATATTATGATGTTGGAGATAAAGGGGCGGGTGATGGCGCTAGGAATGAATAGATGGGCGTTGAAATAAAAAATTCCCCGCTCCGGTATGGAGCGGGGTGCGGGGAGGGGGGAGGAGTTAGTTTGTGCCACCAGTGCTGGCTCAATTGCCACTGGCGGGAGCAGGAGAGCCTCCGTTGGTGCCGGCGTCGGCGGGAGTGGGCGGGGTGGATTTGAGCTTCTTAAGGATCCGGTCTTCTTCGTCGAAAATCGGGCGTAGCTCATAGGGTACGGTGCTGCTGGGGTTGACCGAGAAGTGGATATCGTCGGGCTGTTGCAGGCGGACTAACGTTTTGCTGGCAGGGATAGTGTAAGAGATCACTGCGCCTTTGTTGGTGCTGAGATCTACGAACAGTTCCAATTCGGCGCCCGACTGGATGCCAATAGTATCCTCGGCGTACTGATCTTTGTCGGGCTTGCGGAATTTACAGATGGGGCCGTGATCCATCTGCAGGGGTTGACTGGCGATAGCTTTGATCAAGAAGCGTGTGCCGGTAGGGTCTTCGTTGACGGTATTCTTCACCTGGATGGTGAGATCACTGTGGATCCTGCTGGCGGATGGGTAGATAAGACCGGTATTATCGCAAAAACGACGGGTTACCTTGAAGCTTAATGCTTCACAGGGGGCACCGCAGAAGTTGCACTGCTGGTTTTTGAAAAACTCAGGCGGTGAAAACAGCGGCGTGAGTATCAGGACGGTGGAAGATGTGGCGGTGTCAACGATATCAGGTTTGTTGCTCATTTTTGGTTCCTCCTCAAAAAGATCTTGTCGGGTTTTAGGCTACGACACGGGCCTATATTTCCATTGTAGCATACATTAGCAGAAAAGTCAATAGTCATCTCATAATACGATGGATTTACGGAGTAGTTTTGTAGAAATTGCAATATTGACTGAACTGGATTATAGTAGTATACTATATGCAGCGAACCCTGAGAAGTTTGGGGTGAAGCGTACTTTATTCTTGGAGGAGGTTATCCAAATGGGTAAAATCATGTTGGGCGGAGGCCCGACTACGCAACATCTGGAATCCATGCGTGAGGTGCTGGAAGCCAACGAGGCTGCAGAGGTCACACAGAGGTCGCTGTCTCCGGTGGGGTTCTCGGTGCTGAGCACAGATGAGCCTGCTGTGAAGGTGGGCACTGGCGGTAAGCTGCAACGGCCGGAACAGCTGATGGTAACGTTTACCAAAATTCCGCAGAACCTGTTGCTTTCGAAGCACCATGCATGTTTGACGGTGGTCGTGGCGGAAGACTTCCGGGGCGGTCCGTTAATCGTGGACGACGTCGACATCGGCAAGAAGGGCACAGAGCTGGTTCTGCGGTATGATCGCGTGGATCACAGTGCTTCGGTGGAGAAAGCAACGCCGCTGGCATAGAGCGTAGCCTAGAAGCTTAATACTGCCTTTGGCATATTCCCCTCACATTGACAAAAGGTCAGCTATGCGCTGGCCTTTTCTATTTGGTCTATATTAGGCTATAATAGTTCGTCTATGCGGGTGGAGATGTTAGTTAGGAGCGTGGGGAGTTGGTCTTTTTCGGTAGAGGTAAAGCGACCAAGCACGAAGTCGATGTCACCGATTTGACGGCGTAAGGCGTCATTGCCGGTACCGAGGCGTAGGCGTGGAAATTGATCGCTGCCAAGGTGTTGGATGACAGACCTGAGACCGTTGTTGGTACCAGCGGAGCCGTGTTCGCGATAGCGATTCTTGCCAAAAGCTAGCTCGAAATCGTCACAGATTACAAGGATGTCTTGAGGTGGTATTTTGTAGAAATGTGCAAAAGCAGCGACGGCAAGGCCAGATTCATTATAGAAAGTTTGAGGTTTGATAAAAATACGATCATTATTTTTGAGCCAGATAGCGTGGTTTTTGGGCTTTTCCCAAGTGAGCTGATGGGTTTTGGCATAGAAATCAAGCGCCAAGAAGCCAAAGTTATGGCGAGTAAAATTGTATTCATTGCCTGGGTTACCAAGACCAACGATGAGTTTCATAGAGCGATGAGCTCCCAGGTAACATAGAGGGCGAGTAGGAGAAGAATAGAAAAGAAGATTGTGAGAAAGGTCTTGATGGTTTGGCGGCGCTTGGCGACTGCAGTGTCGGGTTTTAAGATGGAACGTTGGCTAATGCTACTAGTGGCTAGCTTATAGAGTCCAAAAAGCAAAATTCCTCCGAGGATAATAGCTAAAATGACGATAATAGTGTTTGCGTCCATAAGCTTATTGTAGCATATGGTGCACGATGAAAGGAGAATTGTGCACATAGAAAACAGGGTTCTACGCAGATTTTGTTGTAGAAAATACAACAACTTGATGGGAAAATAGTAGAAAATCATGAAAAAGTGTTGCGCTTTTAGCAAATGTATGCTACAATATGAAATGTGAGGCGACGTTCTTGTGACGTCGCATAGTAATTTAACCCTGAGCAGTCTGGATTGCTCAATTGATTTTGGCTATATAAGTGAAGGTGGATCCCCCAACGACACGGCTTAAGGTTTTTCTAAGGTGTAGACCCCCTCTATATTACGGCGCTAAAGATTTACAGTTTTTCTCATTTTCATTTTCCCTCTCTCCTCAAAAATAGGTCTGCGGCCATCTCCCGCAGGTCACTTCTTAAGGTACGTACGGCGAACCCAGAAACAACTTCTTTCCCCACCTTCACTTATTAGCATATAAGGCCCGGCGATGCCGGGTCTATTTTTATGACGGGAAGAGTTGTAGTAAATAGACTCGTGGTGGTTCTTATTGGGCTCGAACCAATGACCTTACGAATGTGAATCGTACGCTCTAGCCAGCTGAGCTAAAGAACCGTATGCGACAAGTCTATTTACTAAAATTATTCCGTATAGGACTAAGCGTAAATTTTCTAAAAGAGATCATGAAAACTCACGCGCCAGCCCTATATATGATATAATAGCATGAATGAATGTAGAATTCCAGAAGTTTGTTGATGAAAAAGCCGAGATTGAGGCGTTTTTAGCGGAGCCGACAGCGTATGCGGAAGCGAGTTTTGCAGAGAAGTCACGGCGGCTGGCAGAGATTAATACTATCTTGGATTTGAAAGTTGAGATTGAGCAAGCCGAGAAGGCCTTGACGGAGGCGAAGTCTTTAGTAGAAGATCCAGAGTTGGGAGAGCTGGCTAAGGCGGATGTTGAGACTCTGACAGAGAAAATCGCCGAGAAGACGGCGGAGTTAGAGGAGATTTTATTGCCACATGATCCAGCGGATGATAAGCCGGCGATTATGGAGATTAGGGCGGGAGCGGGTGGTGATGAAGCTTCCTTGTTTGCAGGAGAGTTGTACCGGATGTATGTGCGTTATGCGGAGAAGCATCACCTGAAGGTGGAATTGATGTCACAGAATGAGAACGAAGCTGGCGGCATGAAGGAAGTAGTGATTAGGGTGTCGGGGGAGAAGCCGTATGGGCAGTTAAAATTTGAAGGTGGAGTGCACCGAGTACAGAGGGTACCAGTGACGGAGAGCCAGGGGCGGATTCACACTTCGACGGCGACGGTGGCGGTGTTACCAGAAGCGAGCGAGATGGATATTGAGATTAAACCGGAAGATTTGCGAATTGATATTTATCGGTCGGGCGGGCATGGTGGTCAGGGGGTGAACACGACAGATTCGGCGGTGAGGATTACGCATTTGCCGACGGGGATTGTAGTGGCAATGCAAGATGAGCGTAGTCAACAACAGAACCGGGTGAAGGCGATGATGGTGCTGAGATCAAGGTTGATTGAGAAACAAAAACAAGAAGAAATGAAGGCGGCGAGTGATGCGCGCAAGAGTTTGATTGGGTCGGGTGATCGGAGCGAGAAGATTCGCACATATAACTTCCCGCAGGATCGGATTACGGATCACAGAGTGCATTATTCACGCTCTAATGTGGGGGCGGCAATGGACGGGGATATCGATGATTTAGTGAAAGAATTGACGTTGGCGGAGCGGAGTCTGAATAATCTAACGCCGTAAAGGGTGAATTGGTATTGACTTTTTTGGTAAAATGTGCTATAATGGAAGGATAGGGTAAGTTTTTGAAGAAAAACTGACAAGCTGGATGATTATGGATGTAAAGACTTGGTTGAAACAGGCAAAAACTCAGATTGACTCTTTGGATGCAGAATTGATTGCACTGAGGAGCTTTGCGCCGAGCCGAGCTGATCGGAGTTGGTTGGTGGCGCACGGCGAAAAGAAGGTGGAAGCCTTGCGGACGCGTGCGGATGGAATGTTGCAAAAGCGCAAGGCTGGTATGCCATTGGCGTATGTTTTGGGAGAGAAAGAGTTTTATGGAAGGAAGTTTGTAGTAAAGCCGAGCGTATTAATTCCCCGTCCAGAGACAGAGACATTGATTGAATTGGTTAAGGGATTACGACTGCCCAAACAACCAAACTTTCTGGAGATTGGTACTGGAAGCGGCTGCATTGCGATTACACTGGCGTTGGAGTACCCGCAAAGTATCGTGGTAGCGTCAGACTTGAGCTCGAAGGCGCTTGAGGTGGCGGAGAGGAATGACTTGCAACATGAGGGGCGAGTGGAGCTGGTGCGGTCAAACCTTTTGAAGGACTTTGATTTTGGTGAGTATCCAGAACATTTTGATGTGGTGGTGGCGAACTTGCCTTATGTAAATAAAGATTGGGCTTGGGTGGATGAAAGAAACCTAGAGTTTGAACCCTCAAATGCGATCTATGCGCGGGGTAATAATGGATTATCTGTATATCAAAGGTTTTTGCGGGAACTGAGCTATTTTGGTGGATCGGATGGGGTTTGGGTGGATTATTTAGTGTTGGAGGCAGATCCATGCCAGCATAGTAAGCTGATTGAAATGGCGCGTAAAGCGGGGTTTGTGCATTTGAAGACGGAAGGTTATGGTTTACTTTTTGAGAGTACTTGGAGGTATTGGTATGATTACCGAGCAAAAGGATATATACACAAGCCGGAAAGAGTGCTAATGAAAGAGCGAGAAACTGGCAAGATAAGCTTTATTGAGGAAGAATTGGGGAGCTTGGAAGAGTAAAATTGCGCTAGGGGCGCTTAGAATGGTTCTCAGCGCGATTCATAAAAAAGCTTGGTGTGACGGCGCTTTTGGCTTGAAGCGCCGTCTAGAGGTTTAGAAGATGGGCTTTAGCTTTTCTGGCTGGAGCTAGTCTCGCCATAGGCACCGAGGGTGAGATTGAGTGTCTTCTCTTTGCCATCGCGGAGGATAGTAAGCTGGATGGTGTCATCGGGCATGTATTCACCAATGAGGGTAGAAACGGTGCCAGCTTTGCCGACGTTGATGCCGTTAATTTTGGTGATGATGTCTTTGTTTTTGAGTCCGGCTTGGTCGCCAGGACCATCTTTGATAACAGAATTAGCGCTACCGCTATTAGAAATGTAAGCACCACTGGTGACGGGTAAGTCGTAGGTAACAGCCACGTCTGGCGTGATGTTGACATAGTATACGCCCATATAGGCACGTTTGGAGGAATTATTCTTGATGATGTTATTCAGCATGCCTTTGACGCTAGAAATGGGGATAGCGAAGCCAATGCCGTCGGCGTCAGAGCTAGTAGCAGTATTAATGCCAATGACTTGTCCGGCAGCGTTGACGAGCGGGCCGCCAGAGTTGCCAGCATTGATAGCTGCATCAGTTTGGATCATGTCACTGAGGTTTTCGGCGGAGGAGTAGTCGCTAGCGTAGGCCGTGACGGAACGTCCGGTACCAGAGATAATGCCAGAGGTGATGGTATTTTGATATTGACCAAGAGCGTTGCCGATAGCGATGACTTGTTGTCCAGTGGTGATTGTCTTGGAATCACCAAGGGTGACAGTGGGAAGATTGTCAACATCATTGATTTTGAGGAAGGCAACATCGTTGAGTGGATCGGTTCCGACTAGGATAACTTTGTCGTAGGTCTCGCCACTGTCGAGAACAACTTTGACGGAATTGGCGCCATCAACAACGTGTTTGTTGGTGAGAACGTAGCCATCTTTGGTGACGATCATACCTGTGCCGGCAGATGTGGAGGTTGAGGATTGGCCAAACCAGCCAGTGGTGCGACTCTCGGTAACGATGGATACCACGCCAGGAGCAACTTTGGATGCAATGTCGGCGATGGAACCTTCGATAAAGTTGGCGGAATTGCCGTCATTCTCAAAATTCCAAGTGATAGTCTGACTGTCACGATGGTGGTTGATAATGGATAGACCTAAGGCGCCACCAGCGGCACAAAAAGATAAAATAAGTAGTGTTATTACGGTTACGCGAAAGCCGGCGTCGGAATGAAGAGGTTTTTCTGTTTTAGGCGAGGAGTGTTTGGATTTTTTGATGTGTTTAGTGTGAGTTCTACTAGGTGCTTCGGTGGGTTGAGTAGCTGTTCCGACATTGTGGGATGCGGAAGTAATGGTTGATTTTTTAGTGGTATCCTTAATGGTATCTTTGGACATGTTTTTCTCCTATTTGCTATTATTCTAGCAAAGATACCTTTAATGAATATTAAATCTTGGTTGACTGAAGCTAATGATTAAAACTGCGACAACGACAACGGTAAAGATGAGTGGAAGAGCAATTTCGCGGAGACTAAGTTTGCCGTTGTGCTTGGAAATATTGTCGTGGATTTTGAAGTACATAAACATAAGCACGGTAAGGAGAATAGCCAGCTGAGAGACACAAATGCCTGTGCTAGCAAAGTTGTAGATGATAAGCCAAGAATAAGATAGCCAAGCAACTTCGGCACAAAACAGGCCACAGACGAGAGAGATGAAAGAGGTTTCATGTTCGTCGCTTTGGACGAGGACATGACGTGAAGCGGCATAGCCAATAATGAATTCAGAAACGACGATAACGATAGAGTCGGTGAGGGCAGCAAAAACGGTGGCGGCGGTAGAACCGACAAGGACGGCGATAAGAGCTTGAACAATGGCGAAGGTCATGGAAGAACGGGGTTTGATAAAAATGAGCCATATGGCGTAGGAAGCCATGAGCGCAAAATGCACTGGTAAAAATGTAGAGCCAGCAGCATAAGCCAACAAAACAAAACTGATACCAACAATAAAATCTACGAGGCTGGAGCGAATATTAAGCCACCAATAGCGATGGTTAACGGCAAAAATGCGCCATTTAGAAACAACAATTAGGACTAAGCCGATGATGCAATTCCCCGTTACGACGGTGGCGCCTATAGAAATAACTGCAAGTAAGAGATTGAGAATCATGTGTGTCAAAGAACTGAGTGCGTTGCGACTTTTGCGAATGAGAATATAGTCTGCCATATGTATAATTATAGCATATTTAATTTTGCAATAAATATTTTGCAAAATGCTCGCACTTTTTTGTAACTATGGTACAATGAAGTAATGGAACAAGCAAAACCAGGTTTTTTGAAGAAGCATCCCTTATTGAAAGACCTATTGAGTTTAGCTGTCTTTGTGGCGGTGGTGATTGCTGGCACTTTTGTGCTGAACGCCTATGTATATAGGTCTTATGATGTGGTGGGACAGAGTATGGAGAATACTCTCCATAATGAAGATAGAGTGATTGTTAATAGATTTGCGGCGAGCTGGGCGCACTTTTTGGGGCAAGAATATATTCCAAAGCGTGGGCAAGTGATTGTGTTCGCTAATGGAGATGCGAGTGGCCCATTGACTTGTGGCGCGCCTAAGGGTCAGCGTGATCAGTATTTGATTAAACGGGTAATTGCTTTTCCCGGTGAACGCGTGACGGTGAAAGATGGGGTATTGACCGTATATAATGATGAGTATCCTGATGGCTTTCATCCAGATGATGAAACAAGGGTAGATGAAAATAACGGGCCAAAAGAGAATTCTTCGGGTGAGGTGGATATGATAGTGCCTGATGGTGAGATTTTTGTGGCTGGCGATAACCGTGAGGGTACGCACTCGTTTGATTCTCGCTCCGGCTTAGGAACAATACCGTTTTGTCGGATAATTGGTCCAGTGGCGTTTAGGATTTATCCGTTTGATAAGATACGGACGTTTTAGGGCTCTGATAGCTGGCGAGCGGTAAAAAGGTCTAATATTGCTGGGCTTTGATGGCATGTCTTGTAACGGAAATAGTTTGTGACATGAAAAGCCGACGTGCGGTCGGCTTGGTTTTGTGGAGGGCGTCAGGCGTGGCGAATTTGAATGTGACAATGGTCGCTTAGCGCATTGTCGGACGCAATGATTTTATGCCTCCCCTAACTGTATTTGCAGGCGTCACGGAAAGTGGTTTCGATTTGGCTGAACTGAAGGGCACCTTTGATGGAGTGGGCAGATTTGGCAAGGATGCTATGGCAATATTCGACGACGAAGTTGGCTACGTGGGTCTCTGCGGCGCAGGGATCGGAGAAACAAGTGTAGTGCTCGCTGTGGATGTAGGAAAGGGCCTCTTCGAGGATGTGGCACTGCAATTGCAGGATGGAGACGTTGTGGATGGTGAGCTGGATGATTTCGATAGTATCATTGTCGGCGCCTGGGGTATCGTCGCGCAAAGGGCGCATATCGACAAAGTAGAGCTCAAGAGAGTCGGCAGTAAGCTCCAGCCGATACAATTTCCAGTCGAGCTGGTTGATAGCGAGCTCCTGATCATTGTCGAAGATGTTGCGAGCGGTGGCACAGTTGAGCAGATGTGGAAGTTCTTCACGAGCGATGGGGCCACGGATGCGGAGTTCGGGGTCTTCAGCAAACTGGATGAGGCTGCGGGCTGCACCATAGCGGATGCCAGAGTCGACGGGGGTTTCTGGGGCAACGAGCTGAAAATTGCGATAGATGAAATTCGGATCGAGTAGGATAGTCGGTGCTTTCAGGATTTCTTCGGCACCGGTGGTGGTCTGGAATGACCAGATATTGAATTGGTGCCCGGATATATCATGTTGATGCATGTAATTCCCTCCTATAGTTTAAGGTGCGATTTGTAAGGTACGAGGCTAATTATAGCACAGATGTGGATAGAGGTAAAATCGTAGGAATATAAAGGCCAGTTAGAGGGGGATTTGACAAATTTAACAGATTTTGCGATAATTGTTGGCAATGAGTGAGAATATTTGGGATAAACTGCCACATGGCTTTACGGTATTAGCGCCAATGGAGGGCGTGACAGATGTGATGTTTCGGCAGGTGGTAGCGAAGGCAGGGCGACCAGATCTTTTCTATACAGAGTTTACAAATGTTTCAAGTTTTGCATCGGAGAAGGGGCGGTTTAACGCATTAGAGAGACTGGCGGTGGTGCCGAGTGATGTGCCGATTGTTGCGCAGATTTGGGGTAAAAATCCAGCACATTTTGCGGAATTGGCAGGAGCGTTAGCGGGGCTGGGGTTTGATGGGCTAGATATTAACATGGGTTGTCCAGATCGACACGTTAATAAGGCTGGCGGTGGTGCAGCAATGATACGTACGCCAGAACTTGCGGTGGAGTGTGTGCGAGAAGCAAAAAAAGCGACGAAATTGCCAGTTTCGGTGAAAACTCGTTTGGGATATACTTATCTGGAAGAGTTCCGAGAATGGTTGCCTGTGCTCTTGCGCGAAAGCATTGCAGCAGTAACTGTGCACCTCAGAACACGTAAAGAGATGTCAAAAGTACCAGCACATTACGAACTGATACCAGAGATTGTGCAGTTGCGTGATGAGATTGCGCCAGGGACTAAGTTGGTAATTAATGGTGACATCAAAGACTTACAGCAGGTGCAGGAGCTAAAGATGCAGCATCCGCAAGTGGATGGATATATGATTGGAAGAGGAGTGTTTGAGAATCCGTATTGCTTTACGGAGCATGCAGCGACAAAGGAAGAATTACTGAAGTTGTTGGAACTGCATTTGGACTTATTTGATGCGGAAGACGCCAAACATTGTGCAGCGCAGGCGGAATTGATGCGAGAAAATCCAGAATTTGCCCTAAAAATGGACGGAAAAGTACGCGGATTACCGTTCGAGCCGCTGAAACATTTCTTTAAGATCTATGTAAAAGGTTTTCCTGGGGCGTCAGAGCTGCGAGCAAAAATGATGGAATGTAAAACCACTGAGGAAGTGAGGCGAGTACTAAGAGTATTAAATTAGGCTCTTTTTTCGTCTTGGTGGCTCTTGTCATCGTTGCGGAAGGAGAAAAAGATGGGAGTACCAACAAAGGGGTATTTTTCACGGATTTTGCGTTCGAGGAAGCGCTTCCAGGACCAGTGCAAGAGGCCTAGATCGCGACCATGAACCACAAACCAAGGTGGGCATGTGTCGGTTTGAACGATGTATTTGGGTTTAGGACGGGTGTTTTTGAGACCGGCCGGGATATGCTCGACGATAGCCTCGCTGAGGATTTTGTTAAGTTCGGAAGTTTTGACCTCGAGGTGGCGGGTGGTGTCGATTTCGGTGGCAAGTTCAAAAAGCTTGGTGACATTCTGGCCGGTAGTAGAGCTAGTAATAAGAACAGGTGCGTAAGGTAGGAAGTTAAAACCTTGCTCGAGTTTGTCTAGGATATGATCGGTACTATCGACAAGGTCAGATTTGGTGAGGACGATAATAATTCCCTTGCCTGCTTCGATGATTTGTCCGGCGAGAGACTGATCGAGTTTGGAATGGGGCTCGGTAGCATCGACAAGAAGGGCGCAGATATCAGACTCTTCGATGGCGGCAAGAGTACGGAGGGCGGAGAATTTCTCAATACCAACTTCGCGCTTACCGGGTTTACGGAGCCCAGCCGTATCCAGAATCTCGAGAGTGCGACCATGGAATTTGATTTCGACGCGGTTGACATCGCGGGTGGTACCTTGTCGAGAACTGACAAGGGCTTGTTGCTTCTGACCGAGAGTATTAAAGAGGCTGGACTTACCAACATTGGGGCGGCCAATGAGAGCGAGCTTGAGCGTTGATGGTGCGTATTCCGTGGCGTCTCTTTGGGGGGTGTCTAAATTGTTCAAAATTGCGGACTTAAGATCTTTGATTCCCTGTCCAGTAGTGGCGGAGATACGAAAAGTTTGGTCTGGCTTAATGCCAAGACGTAGAAATTCTGCACCATCTAGACTATCACCAAGGTCGGATTTGTTGAGCAGGAGAAGAACCGGTTTGCGGGATTTGAGGGCTTTTTTGGCAATGTCTTTGTCTTTGTCGTCAGGGTATTTAGAACTGTCTAGAGCAAGCAGGATGAGATCTGCGCTTTCAATGGCATCGGAGATTTGGTCTTGAATGCCAGCCTCAAAGTCATCCGAAGGGTCTTTAAGCCCGGCAGTATCAATGAGAAGAAAGCGATCATCAATGCGAGCCATAACATTGTCACGAGTGGTTCCCTCTTCGCGAGCTACGATGGCAATGTTTTTGTGTGCCAAACGGTTAAGCAGGCTGGATTTACCGGCGTTAGTTTGACCAATAAGCGCAACAATGGGAAGCTTTTTCATGAAATTATTTTAACACAAAACACTGAATAATGGAAGGTTGCTGAAATGACGAGGACTATAAACATAAGCACTTTTAATTTTATTTTGCGTGTGATATAATAAATGAAATGGCTAAAGTTAATATTGAAAAGACAGCCACTACTAAAACTGCGAGAGGTAGTAGCAAGATTGTCGTCAAGACAGCTGGGTCTTCGGCGAAGTCCAGCAAAGGTACTACTGTAAAGACTATCGCGGTTGGTTCTGGTAACGCTGATAAAAATACTAAGACACCACAACGCAAGGTGTCTTCGTCTGCAGAGAAGGGGCTAGTGTTGCGTCAGCGGGCGATTGATCCAGAGTTGGCGTTGATGGCAAGTCGCACGGCAGCGGCAGAGCGTCCGCGTCCTCGCGCAGATATTACGAAAGTACACAGAAATGGTCGTTCGATGTCGGGCATGGTAGTAATGCCTACAAGTTCAGCAAGGCGTGCTCCTACTGTTGCGCAAGATGCTACGGAAGCCGAGGTAGGAGATGGTAAGGTCGGTGACGATCCGAGGTTTTCTAAGTTCAAATCAGCGCTAGTTGGCGTGGGTGTAGCGTTGGTGGTGGCCGTGGTTGGGTTTGCGGGGATTGCGATTTTTGGCAATAATAAGAAAATGTGTACAGTGCAGTTTGAATCAAATGGTGGTTCAAAGGTGAATGGTACCGAGATTGTTTGTGGGCGTACGGTAAAACAGCCAGAAGATCCGACTAAGGAAGGCTTTAGCTTTGAGGGATGGATTTTGGAGGGTGACCCGTTTGATTTTGGAACTGGTATCTATAAGAATGCGACTTTGGTAGCAAAATGGAAGACTAATGAGGGTACTGAGACTGTGACAGTCAAGTTTGATACTGATGGTGGTTCCAAGATGGAGGACGTAGAAATAGCTAAAGGTAGAACCATTAGTCGTCCTAGTATTGCTCCGACTAAGATGGGTTATGTATTTGAAGATTGGTATCTAGGTGATGAGGTCTATGACTTCAGCAAGCCAGTGAATGAGAATATTACTCTGCGGGCGAAGTGGACGCGCCGGACTTCCGGTGAGAGCAATAATAATTCTGGTTCGTCGAATAATACTGCGAAGCCGAGTAATAATCGTGTCACAAGTTTGGAGGTGGGCGATATGGTGGTTGAGCTGGGTAAGACCTTTCAGACTACGATAATGATTCTGCCGTCGGCGGCGGAGTTTAAATTGACGATTAGCGTAGCAGATACGAGTGTGGCTTCTTGCAGCGTGAATGGGAGCAGCTTGAGCTGTAAGGGTGAAAAGTCTGGTAGTACAGTGGTGACAGTACGGGATGAGTTGAGCGGCAATAAAGACTCGTTTACTGTGACAGTGAATGATACTGCGAGCGTGGATCCAGAACCGACGGAACCAGACCCAGAGGAGCCAAAAGATCCGGACCAGCCAGACCCAGAGCCGCCAGTTGAGCCAGAGGGACCAGAAGAGAAGCCGACTACTCCAGGTGAATCAGAGGGATCTGGTGACGAGAATGAAGTAGATTAAATAGAAGAAGCCACGTAGGTAGAATAGCGTGTAATAAGAAAATCAAAAAAACAGACCTTGCAGTGCGCGGGGTCTGTTTTGGTGGTTTCAAATTAAGTATAGTGTTGAAATCTGGTGATTCCGGCGGGAGTCGAACCCGCGATTTTCTGGATGAGAACCAGACGTCCTAGACCACTAGACGACGGAACCATGCTTACATTTTAGCATATTTTTTGCGGTTTTGGAAGAGGGTATGATATGTAATACAGGCAGTTTGTTAGCTAAACAAACATATTGCACTATAGGCAGAATAAAATAACCCTCGAGGTT
>CAMNUC010000022.1 GCA_946560015.1 uncultured Candidatus Saccharibacteria bacterium
ACCTCTGACCTCGTCTACGTCAAAGACGCGCTCTAGCCAACTGAGCTAACCGCCCAGACCGTTAATTTATACTTGTAATTATAGCATACCTATGCGTTTTTGAGAAGCACTTAATTCCCACTTCGCCAAAAAACTGCCGATAATCCCCACTCCACACAAGGTCACACGCGTGAAGCTGAGAGTTACCAGCAGTTTTAAGACTTTTAGCGCTTATTGCGACGTACAATCAAGAACACCGCAAACATCGTCACCAATCCAAACGCCACCAACCCAGTCAAGATATAATCCGCCTGAGAGATATTCAAATCGCCCAAGAATCTACTACCAGTATCTGGAGGCAACACGCCTTCTGGGTCGTAAACGACTGTTATTGTGCTGACAGACAACAAGCTATCTTCGCTAGGAGTAGTACTCCCATAAGCCATCATTACTACAGTGTACTTACCTGCTGGTAGATTATTCTCTTTAAACGGCAACGTGATCTTATACAGACCTGTCACTGGATCAATATCCGCGTAGCTAAATTCTATTACTTCTTTCAGCACGACCTTGTTGCCGTTTGCGTCAAAGACCTCCAAAAAAGCATATTTAATATCAGAATTTGCTACAGCATAGATAATTGGATTCTTTGCCTCTTGATCATGCTCATCCTTAGTATAAATATAAGCCGATCGATAGATAAAACTATAGGTATCACTTTGCCTTACCCCAGTGTCTTGACGCTCAGCTACAGCCTCCACCACTAGATTATCGCCTTCTCGGATATTCTTATTAATATACTCATCAGTCAAGTCAACAGATGTATTGCAAGTCTGACTACTTTCACTAAAGCTTACATTCTCACAAACAGCAGTCGCAATCACGTTACCCTTCACGCCCTTGACTTGCACCGTCACACTGGTAGCTCGGCGATAAGACAAGCTTATGCTCACCTTTTTATTAGTTGTGATAATTGGATTATTTGGCTCACGATTCGTACTCTCTCCAGCTACAGAAGAGATGTTCACCGACGGCTGAGACGTTGACTGTTCCTCACCAACCGTCACCTTAATGCCAATACCATCAGTCTTGTCGCTATCGTCAACTGCCGACGCTCCTGGTGATGGCAAAGCACAAGCTACAGCGGTCATAGCGCCCACGAGCACCAAACCAGCTAGCCCTAAAAGTTGCTTTTTTCTCTTTTGCATACTCTACACTCTTTCTTAGTTTTGCTTTTTTATTTTGAATTCACCGAGCTGTCGTCTCGCAGAATACTGCACTCGCAATGCAATATTACGACGGCTCGATCGGCTACATCTATCGCGACTAGACAAGCTTACGAGCTCTGCGCTCTTTGTGCTTTCTAATTATGATTATAGTCCAGATAACTAGCACTGTCAACAGTAAAACCATTACAATTATCACAATTATCGGCATAATCACTACGATGTGGGATTCAATTCTTTCCGCATCTGCCGCCTGAACCTTCCATTCCACCGAAAAGATCCCTAAGAACGGCGCGTCTTCCCAATCAAAATTCACATGATAAGTTGTACCTGGGTAAGCTGGAGTTTTGACCTCCTCGGTATAAAGTTCTTTACCAAACAAAGTCTTGGCCGTGTAATAGCTATGCGCCATAAAATCTACATTGCCAGTATTCTCAATAGTTGCTTGCGCATGAAGTGACCCACCAAATGTAAATCTAGTAAAATCATACTCACTAATCACAGCGGTCTCTCGGATGTCTTCTGTCGAACGCCCAGTCAGCACTGCGCCAACTTGACCAATCGTTTCGATGCCACCGCCAGAACTCTCATCGCTCATCATTTGCGCCCAAATCACTGCGTATTGTGAGCCACCCGGAATCTCATCTGGCACCACCACACGATAACGCACCACCTGCTTCTCGCCTGGCTGCACATAGAATTCTGCTTCTGATACATACTCGCCCTCTAGATTTTGGATAGTGATCCATTTGTAAAGCTGAGTATAAGTCGTCGATGCTTCTTCAGAAAAGCTCAGCTCATTATCCTCACCCTTTACTGCATATGGCGAAGTATACACCTTATATCGCATCGGTGCCGAACCATTATTCTTAACGGTAATCGCACACCCATCCTCGTTCTCGGTTGGACAATGTGCAGCATTCCCCTCCAATATATCCCCTGGTGAAAGTGTCAACCTAGTACCACTAGGAGTCAACTCTAAGGCATTCCCCGCAGCCTGTTCCTCCGCAAATGCGCCCGGCACTGGCACCAACACTCCTATCAATAATGCCAATGCCATCACAGCTTTTACAATGTTTCCAGACATTTTAGTCCTCCTTTCCTCTACCACGCACTCGACTTACAATCCAGAAAATCGCCAAGAATATAATAGCCAATACAACGAACAAGAACCACAACGGACAAATGAATACTAATTTCTCTGTTACTTTTGTATCATCCAAGAACTTCACCGTTTGCTTTACTCGGAAAATACCTAGCTGAGGCGCACCATCCCACGACATAGTATTCAGGCGACGCGTTTCTGGCAAAATCGTACGCTTCTCCGGATTCTCTTCGTTTGTATATACTTCCTCACTACCAAACAACGGATAAACCTGCATAATATAGGTTGCTTCTGCATGTACATTACCCTTATTCTCTACTATTGAAGTTACATTAATTGGTGGCGCAAACATAAAGCTCGGCACCTTATTCTCTATCACTCCACCCTCAAGACGCGTGTTACCTTCCACATTCTTAGAATAGACTAAAATACCTACCTGTTTCTCAGCTTTCACACCGCCAATAGTGCCATCATCAGACTCCTTCATGCGCGCAAAAATCACACCATATTGCCCACCCGCTGGTATATCTTTCGGCACATTAACGGTAACGGTAATTTCTTGCTCCGTACCCGCCGGCACTGTACCGCCATCCTTAGAAAACTTAACCCAATCCTTGATATATGTATAATTGCTCGTACTGCTGAGATCCTGGCTATAATTCTCATCCGTTACGCTAAATGGACCGGTACTGAGTTCAAAATTAAACTCCTTACTGCCAGTATTCTGCACCTTAAACTTCGCTGTAGTACTGGCGCCCGGCCTCAAATCCAACTCCAAGCGGGCCGGCGAAACCTGAATCCTATACTCAGGAATCTCTTCCGCAAAAACCGTGTTACTCCCTACGAGCACACCGACCACCGCCAAGCACAACACTGCTATGTATCTAGCTAAGTTCTTCAAGACCCTCACCTTTACCTCCTATACTTAATACCATATATTATATGCTACCTCTTCCAAAAACACAAGGCAAAAGCACAAAAAAGCCGCTCCATACGAAGCGACTTTTTTAGCAAAATCTTAAAGGATTAAGCACCAGCAGTAGCTACAAAGATAACATCATCTTCGTAGAGACCGTTCTTGAGAGTAGTCAAACCAGTGATATCAACACCAAATTCGACAATTGTATCTTGCTCACCATCAGTCAGTTCTGCATTCTGCACAAGGTTGTCAACAGTTGCAGCGGTATACACTGGAACAGCAGCCCAAGCACCAGCAGTCGTGTGATCATTATTCTTTCGGAAGCCCCAACCACCAGTCAAATCGCTACCAGTAATTGGCGAAATCGTAGTGGTAGTCTTTGTAGCGTCACTCTGATCGGTACCCGCAGCGTCCTTCCAGACCATATAGTTATTATCATCTTCGTCAATCACGCCAAGATTGTATTTAGCAACAGAACCAGACACTGTAACTTTGATCGTATTCTGACCGGCATTTGAACCGTTCACCGTACCAAGATCAACCACAGATTGCTCATTGGTGGTGACAGCAATTGAGCTATCAACGGTTGCACGAATAGTAACTGGAGCAGACTCAGCAGCGTACGAAGCCATAGGCAACGCAGCCACACCTAAGCCAGCAACTACACCAAGCGCAGCCATTGCACCTGCAATTTTTGACATAGTATTTATTCCTTTCTATGTTTGTTTGTAATATTTATTTGTGACCTTTTATGTATCTTATTATACACGAGCGTTTTTCAATGTCAACAACTTTTTTGTAGATTTTTGCATTTATTTACTTTCCAACGCTTCTAATCCTGGCATCGGTTCACCAGACAGCAAGCTAAGCGCCGCTCCACCCCCAGTAGAAATCAATGTGTAATGCAATTCTGGATCATTCAGCTGCATGTTCTCCACAAATCCCGCTGTATCGCCCCCACATATAATTGATATCACATCACGATTCTCGCCCAATTCCTTCGCAACAATCACTGACGCCGTCGCATATGCTGGATCTTCCACCTTACCCAATACCCCATTCCAAAGTACCGTTTTCGCACCGTTCACCATATCCACAATCTTGCATGTCGACACCGGCCCCACATCTAGTTTATTGCCCTCACTGTCCACATCAAAATCCTCTGCCACATATACCTGCGGTTCTTCACTCTTATATCCATCCGCTGCAATCTTCCCACCAACAATCAACCTATCCGACACTGGCAAAAACTTATCTATCAAGGGTTGTTTATCTGCTACCTTCATGCCGCCAATAATTGTCACCAAAGGACGGCTTGGATCTTCCAGTGCCTTCTTTAGCGTCGTTACCTCTTTCTCTACCAAAAGCCCCGCCACCGCCGGCAAGAGTTTCGCAATTGCCACAGTCGAAGCATGCGCTCGATGCGTCACCGCAAATCCATCTTGTACGAATAGTGTCGCTCCCGTACTTCGCACGATATCTTCAGCCAGTTCTTCGCTATTCTTCTTCTCGTCTGGATCAAACCGTAAATTTTCCAGCAACAAAACCCCGCCTTTTGGCGTATCCGCCACTGCCTGTTCTACTTCGTCGCCCCGGCATTCGTCTACAAACCCCACTGGCACTCCAGGAAGCAACTCTGCCAGCTTCTCTGCTACAATTTTTAACGACAAATCCGCGTCCTTCCCCTTTGGTCGCCCCAAATGCGAAAGCACCACAACCTTGCTCGCTCCATGCTCTAGCAAGTACTTCAAAGTCGGCAAGCTCTCCCTCACCCGAAAATCACTTGTTATCTGCCGAGAGCCGTCCTTACGTCTCGCTAATGGCACATTATAATCCGCCCGTACCAGTACTACCTGGTCCTTCACATCTACATCTTTCACCGTTTTCTTATCAAACATTTCACCTCACTCTCGTTTATTACTTTTATCATACCACAAATCTCTTAAAATATCCTCAGTCCTCACCGCCAACACCTCCCGTCTCCATTTCTCTAAACTGAACAATGCCTTACACACCATGTAAAGTTTTGTTCAAAACCTACAGGAGCTACACCAAAGAAAACTCTACCAAGTAAGTAGAGTTTTCCCGAACAAGCATTTTGCGCCGCCACTAGCGCACAACAGTACAATTCACTAGATCTGCCGAATCTTAATCGTATCCGTACCGCAGAAGTCTCGATTGCCCGATACCAGTACAACGACCAATTCATCTGCGCCCTTTGCCGACTTCAGATAACCAGATTCCTTCAGCTCTTTAGCTAGGTCTAGACCAAATTCTTCCGAATACGGACGCACAAAAGCCGAATTAGCATAGGCCAAAGCCAACTGATTTGCTACCTGTTCATTACCAGTTACCGTAATAATTGGCAAAGTCGGACGCTGTGCCGCCATCGCTAGTGCAGTCGCACCCGAAGCCGTTTGGCAAATAATTGCATCCGCCTCAATTTGCTCTGCTAATCGTGCTGCCGCTGCCGAAAGCGCATCGTAATTAGGATTGTCACTCTGCGGGGCAGCATCAATCGACTGCAACTCTGCATTATTTTGCGCGTAAAGAATAACCTTCTTCATGGCTTTTACGGTCTCTAATGGATACTTACCATTTGCAGTCTCATCAGAAAGCATCACTACATCTGCACCCTGGAATACTGCGTTCGCTACATCACTCACCTCAGCACGAGTTGGTTCCGGATTGTCTACCATCGAACCCATTGTTTGCGTCGCCACAATACAGATCTTCGCATGCTTGCGACACATGGCCACCAATTTACGCTGTACAATTGGCACGATCTCTGCCCCAGCTTCGACCGCCATATCACCGCGCGCCACCATGATCGCATCCGAAGCCACCACGATGTCCTCTAAAGTTTCGTCACTTTCAACTGCTTTCTTGGTTTCAATCTTCGCCACAATCTTTGCTGTTGAACCATGTCCCTGCAGAATCTCACGCAATTTCCGAATATCATCACCGCACTGCACGAATGAAAGCGCCACGTAATCAAAATCTCGCGTCGCTCCCCATTCAATATCTGCCATATCTTTTGGCGTTAAAATATCTCCGCCAAAGTCCGTATCTGGCAAGTTAAGACCCTTATTGCTCATCACAAAGCCATCGTTCTCTACTACCAGCTTAATCGCCGTATCTGAAACAATCTCCGCCACGTGCGTCCGAATCTTACCATCAAAAATAAAAATCGGTTCTCCTACCTTCACCTTCGTGGCGAGATTATACTGCACTGGCAGAATATTGTCGCCTGCATGTTCCTTCAAGCTAGCATCAAGAACAATCTCATCACCCTCTTTTAGATCATAATGATTATCCTTAATAGCTCCTAGGCGGATCTTCGGACCCTGCAAATCTTGTAGCATCGCCACTGAACGACCTTTTTCACGTTCAGCTTTGCGTACCCATTCAATTTGTTTTTCACGGGTTTCACTATCTCCGTGGGAGAAGTTCAAACGACAGCCATTCACACCCGCCATGATTAGCTCTCGGATTTGTTGCTCGCTCGACACTGCTGGGCCGATCGTAGCCAAAATTTTTGTTCGTTTAAATATTTTACTCATACCCAAACATTCTACCATATTTTCATCAGATCTACTAGTAAACTTTTCGGGAAACCTTGCCTATTCCTAAGCATTAGTGCTATAATAATACTATGAAAAAAGGTCGCAAAAACAAAACTATCTATTTTCGTAAAGATTATTACTTACCTCAATCTCCATCCAACCACCACAAAAAGTCCCTTTCTTCCGCCAAGTCTCCTATCGCTAAGAAAAATACTCAAATCTCCCAAAAAATCCAGTCTCTATGTAAAACTATCATCAAGCGCCGCTCTACCTCCAGTCGACCCGCCGCACGCCGCTCTAAAGCACGCCAGTCCTTTAGCTGGCGCGAAGTTACCCTAATGTCATTAGTGGGCACCTCCGCTCTCACAATCGCTTTTACATTCATTTTTAGTAATATTTTCAATCCTACTAAACTCAGTGAACAAGAAATCAGTAAACTCGCCAATGAATACTACATCGAGTACCTTTATCCACGCGCACTTGGTAAATATCTCGACCAACCCAAAATCATCCTCAAAGATTATGCCAACTCCGGCTTCCCTAGCGTCCGCCTCAATCAACTTCTATCCTACAACAGCAATGCCCACCTTGATTCTCTCAATATCTTCTCCAACAGCTACTATCAATGCGACACCAACGCCACGCACGTCAAATACTACCCTGTCGAGCCCTACGGCCCTCGCGACTTCACTATCAGCTACAGCATGTCCTGTGCCAAACCTGGCACTATTGAATAACTCATTTTATTGCGAATTTTGGTAGCGCCAGCTGGAATCGAACCAGCATTGTAGACTTAGAGGGTCTATGTCCTATCCGTTGAACGATGGCGCCCTATCCATTCTACACAATTATAACACAAAAAATGACCTCTCGGTCGTCTTTTGCATGTGGTGAGCTGGGAGAGGCTCGAACTCTCGACACCGGGCTTAAAAGGCCCGTGCTCTAACCAACTGAGCTACCAGCCCACATGGTGATCTCTGCGGGAGTCGAACCCGCGTTGACGGGATGAAAACCCGTTGTACTAACCGTTATACTAAGAGACCCTACGGCTATTATACCAAATTTACCCCAAAAATCAACAATTTTTCTATACTTTCGCCATTGTCAGCTATTTTTCTAGCTTGTAATAAATCGACGGCGCAAACCGAATCGGCGCCAAAGCCTTTTGTGCTACCTTCTCCATCCGCACTAAATTTTTTGTTCCAAAAACCTTCTTCAATTTTGCGCTCCGGAAATTCGACACCGACAGCACCTTCTTAATCTTAAACCCTGACTTCTGGAACACTTCTTCAATATACTTTGGGTGATAGTTATAAAACCCATCCGAATTCAAATCTTTAAGATGCGCCACATCCCGGCTAAACGGATTAATCTCTGATTTTTTCGTCCAATACCGCACCATCTTTGGCAAAGTCTTCTTATTCGCCACCTCAATCACTGCTATCCCTCCTGGCTTTAAGATTCGATACAACTCATCCGACACTTTTTGCATCTCTTTAAAATGATGTGTCGCCCGTATCATCATCAGCGCGTCAAAGCTATCATCCTTAAAAGGCAAATCATAAATATCTCCAGGCTGTGTCTTTATTTTATTGCCGTACATCTCCCTAGCTTGCGCCAACTCAGTCTTCGAATAATCAAAAAGCGTTGCTGATTTAGCCCTTGGTAAGTACTCATCTGCCAAACGCCCATAGCCACCCGCTATATCTACAAATGTGTCCATCTGCTGTGGCAAAAGCCTACGAATCGCCATCCGATCAGCCATGTCTTCATATTTACGATCAGTATCTTCCCAAAATATCTTCTTATAGTCATAGCCATTATAATCAGCCACGACATCCTTCTTCGCCTCTACCATAGCCGGCGTCTCCTTCGCAGTTTGTTTTGTCATAACTCACTCCATTATATCACAAAAGCCCCGGTCATGGGGCTTTTGCTTATCTAGAATCTAATCCTATTCAGTTGCGCACATGAAACCAGCATTAGTATAAGCTTGACTTATGCTCTCCAGGCTCGTCTCAATCTTGCCTTCACCATTCGGTGTCAAATTAAACACGCCGATGTAATCACCTACCAGATTATCCGCCGTTGCTGACACGTCGTATCGTACTGTATTACTCTCTATGTTTAGATTAGTCGTAACCGCCGCCACACCAAGATTATTCGCAATATCGCCATACCAAGCATTATGACTATCAAAATAGCCACGCGACTCTTCCGCCGCAAAATTGTCCGCAAAGGTGTAAATATTCGCCAAATCAATCTTATTTAGCTGATCGTTCACAAAACGCGCTGCTATCTCGCGTCGGCTATTCGTCAAATTCGCCAACCCCTCAATCGCGACATTGCCATAATCCTGAGTACAGTTCATCATTGTCACCGTATCTGTCACTGGATCCTGGGAGATTGGTGGATCACGATAGATAATCCTCTCATTATCCTTCGCATTAAGCCATAGAATTGCAAACACTATTGCTGCTACCGCAAACAAAGCCGCCAGCAACCAACCCAAGAGCATCATGGGGTTACCTTTTTTCTTCTCTCCGCCATTTAGCTTATCGGAAAACTTGCTCACCTGCGGCTGTAAAGCCGGTGGAACATTCGTGCTACTTGTCGCCGTACTGGTCCCCATATTGGTACGCGCAAAAGGATTGTAATATGGTTGCACAGGTTTAGCAGAAGTCGTGCTGGTAGCCGGAGTCGCAGTAGCACTACTAGCTGCCGCGCCGCCAGCCGCACCCATCACTGGCATAGCACTACCCGTTGCTCCGCCAGTAGCATCTGTACCGCTAGTGCTTGCACCACCAAACGCCGGACTATTCATTGGCTCAGCCACAGTATTCGCCAAAGGTGGTACAGAAGTCACACTACCAATCGATCCTGGCACCGGATCTGCCGGTTTCAAAGTCTCCGCTGGACGTTCCATTGATGCGGAAGGGTCATTTGCACCCAATTGTCCCAGCCCCATCGCCGTCGAAGCACCCGTATTAGCCGCTTGCCCAGCCGAAGTCAAATTATCTTGCGCCGACGCCAAACTATCTGCCATCGACAAGCTACTCGTATTAGTATTCAATGCACTCGGATTAGTGAAATCTATCGGCGATGGAATACCTGAGGTCGACGACGCTGCTGATGCAGGCGTAGCGCCACCAGCAGCTCCACCCGCTCCAGTTGGCGAACTCGGATTATTTTCATTAGGATTCATTTTTGCCTCCCTTTTTGTTTGCTGAGCACAAATTACATTTTACTACTTTTCACTATTTTAACGCTAACGCTCTTTTTTTACAAGTAATTTTCAATAAAAAAACCTCACGCCCATTTTATTGCATTAATGTTTACTTTTTGAACGTTTCTTAATATAATATTAAGAGTGGACAAAATATATAAGGGGTAGGCAATGACAAAAGCTTCCGTCAAATCAAATGCGCTAGATAAATATAATGATCTTAGCCTTATTGAACTAGAAAAAATTATCAAAGATCTAACAACCAAGCAAAAGCTCTCGCCAGCATCTGAGACCGCACAAGAACTCTCAACTGCTCGCTATGCGCTTCAGCAGCATCAGCACAAGCTCAAAGCGCGCGTCATGGAATTCGAGCAAACCAATAACCGTCATTTACTTTTCTTCGCCTCTACTAATTCTTTCGTAAAACTCGCTGGTCATTCCGCTATCTTTTTCGCCATCACTATCGCTGACCGTATTCACTGGCGATATTCTCTCAAAAACGACACCGACCGCTACTCTACCTCCGAAGATGGAGTCATCTCTTTCCGTTCCCTCGATACTGTCGCCGATAAATTAGCAGAAATCAACATCTTCCCCGACAAAGCCCTCAGCTCCGACGAAATGCAATATTTCCTCCTCCCCAAAGCCTACAGCGACGAGCAAATCTCCAAGCTTCGTGATAATATCCAGCAAGACCTCAAACGCATCATGACCATCGTACTCCCCACCTCGCCTATTCCTACCCTCTATGATGCCATCATGCAGGTTAGCCAGCTTATCTATTATCAGTTCAAACATCTCTCCGACAGCCTCGCCCGTGAAACCATTGGTCGTCAAATGATCGAAGCTAGCTACAATATGGCGCAAGAATATTTACGTTTCGCCCGCAACAAAGACCCCAAACAAACTCAAAATCTCCGCAACATCGTCGAAACTTCCCAGGAACTCCGCTACGGCATTGCCTACGTCAGCAAACTTCAGATTCTCCACCACCGCGAGGTCTGCCAGATCCTTGAGCAGCTCATCGCCATCGAACGTATCGCCACTCGCGCTTATATCCGCATCACCAAAAAATCTGGTCAATAGCCCATGCCTGCTTCCAGTTTTGATACTTACCTCCTCGACGAACTCTGGCGTGCTTACGAAGCTGCCCGCAAAGGCAAACGCAAAACCATCGACGAACACCGTTTTGAGCTCAACGATATGGAAAATATTATTCTCTTACGCGACAGCATCCTTCGTCGCTGCTATCAACCCAACCGTGGCGTTACTTTTGTCGTCCATGACCCTGTTACCCGTGAAATCGTTGCTGCCCCATTTCGAGACCGCGTCGTTCATCATTTTATCTTTAACATGTGTGCCGAATGGTGGGACCGCCGTTTTAGCGTCGATTCTTACTCCTGTCGCAAAGAAAAAGGCGTCCTCTATGGTCAAAAGCGCCTTGCCCACCACATCGCCAAAGTCACCAAAAACTACCAAGAGCCTGCTTTCTCCGTCGCCCTCGACATCCAAAGCTATTTCATCAGTCTTAGCCACAACAAACTTTACGAACGTGTTTGCTGGGGTCTAGAACGTCAATTCAAACGCGGCATCGACCCACGCACTCTACCGCCCCATTATTTCCCCAAAAACCAAATTACCTGCCGCCCGCGCGACCGCGACCAGCTCTACCAGACCATCAAGTTCCTCTGGCACCAGATCATCTACGACGATCCCATGCGCGATATTATCGTTCGTGGATCCCGTGAAGATTGGGCAGCCCTTCCGCCCCACAAAAGCCTCTTCAACCGCAAACCTGGTCACGGTATCGTAATCGGAAATCTTACCAGCCAGCTCCTCTCCAATATCTTCCTCGATCAGCTTGATCGCTTTGTTACTCTTGATCTCGGCTATATGCACTACGGTCGCTATGTGGATGATTTTTATATCGTCGTTCCCCTCTCCCAAAAATCCCAGCTCATGCGTGACGTCGAGGTTATCAGTGCCTACCTCCGCGATCAACTCGAGCTCACCCTACACCCACACAAACGCCGCACTCAGCTTACAGACAAAGGTGTGCCTTTTATTGGTGCTGTGGTCTACCCTGGTTTCATTGTGCCTGGTCATCGCGCCCGCCGCAAAGCCCATGCCGCCGCCTACCAGCTCGCCACCAACGGCACCGGAG
>CAMNUC010000023.1 GCA_946560015.1 uncultured Candidatus Saccharibacteria bacterium
AGTTGCCCAGATTCTTGCCATGCAGAATATTGGCGCGGTTTTCACTGAAGCTGACCGCCAAAAGCTCGCCCAAATTTGCGATCACTGTAATCCTATCTCATTTCATAAGATTCGGGGGATTTTACGCCAAGAATATGGTGAAAACTTCCAGAATAAATTTCAATCTATTGACCCTACTCCACTCGGCTCCGCTTCCATATCACAAGTGCATCGTGCTATACTGAAAGATGGTACTGAAGTCGCTATCAAGATTAAACGTCAAGACCTCACGTGTCGCATTACGCGTGACGTCAAGCAAATCCGCCGTTTTATTCATCGTTTTGGTAGGTTAGTCAGTTTTCGCAACCTTTTTGGTAGCGACCGTGCGCTCGAGTGCTACCTCGATTGGATTCATCAAGAAACCGATTTTGAGAATGAACAGCGCAACATCGTACGCTACCAGGAATTCGCCAACAGCGTCAACGGCAAGATTAGTGACATCAAGACTAAGATTGTTGTACCTAAGCTCTATCCAGATTATTGCACGCAGAATGTTATTGTCATGGAGTTTGTTGCGGCACCCACTATCAACCAACTCGATATGACCGAGTCAAACAAAACCAAAATCGCCAAAGCTAAAAATGATTATATCCGCCTGTCCTTTTATGCGATGTTTCACCAAATGCCTGTAGTATTCCATGGCGACCCGCATGGTGGTAATATCTACCTAACTTCTAGTGGGGATCTGGGCTTTCTGGATATGGGGTTAATCTTTGAGTTTAGCCCTGCCGAAGCCGACCTTACGCGTCAGCTTTTCCTAAGTGCCTACACCGGCAAGGTCGACAAAGTGATCGAAATGCTCCAGCAACAAGGTGAATATCGAGATCTTGATTGGTCCCAACTTCGCTCTGAAATGCTCGCTGAAATCAAAAAGCTCAAAACCATTCCTGTCGAGCAATTTTTTGTCGAAATGATTGGCATTTTTACGCAATATGATATCGCTGTACCAAGTTTTCTTTTCAAAATGGCCAAAGCTTTTCTTGCACTTTTTGGCATGAACACCATTACTAATAACCTTGCTGATACTAAGTCTCTTCTCGCTGAGCAAGTTTCCGAATATTATATCAGGCGCAGCTGCAATGATGTCAAACATACTTTTATCACTGGGCTACAATTAGCGCCAAAATTTTTGAAATCTAGTTTGCAAGGCGGTCTAGCACAGGGAATCAGCAGTCAACTCACTGAGCTTAATAACTTTAGCAAGCAATGTCAGACTACCTTGCTTAATTGCCAAGAAGCCCTCGAACTTCTGAATTTGCGAGAGCCTGCAAAATGACATTTTATCAACAACTAAATCATTTCGTTGAGCTTATCGAGCAAAATCTTGACACTGGTGTTGCCCCCTCTGTGCTCGCTAAGCAAGCCAATCTGCCATTTGCTACGCTGCAAAAAGTATTTCCTTTACTTTCTAGTATGCCTCTCAGTGAATACATCCGTGGTCGCAAACTTACTCTCGCTGGTAAAGATCTCGTGCAGACTAATCTACGTGTAGTAGATATTGCCTACCAATATGGTTACGAATCTGCCGAAGCATTTTCACGCGCTTTTTATAAATTCCATCATCTCATGCCGAGCGAAGTCCGACACCATCCTGGCAGCTTGCGCTCGCTTGCTAAGCTTGCTTTTGTAGCTCCCACCAGCGCGCGAGATATTACTTATGAGGTTGTAGAGCTACCACAGCTTGAGCTCTACGGCATTGGTATTCGCACCGATAACTCCCATGTCAATGTCGACGCTCCTCAACTTTTTCAGAATGTCGCGACACAGCATCCTGAACTTCCGCATCCGGATTATGGCGTTTTGAGATACGCTTCCGGACGAGACGACGCCAATAACTATTATTACTATGTTCTGTGGCGACAATCGACTTTACCTTTTGCACAAATCACCAAACAAATCATCTCGGCTTCTAGGTGGCTCAAGTTCCACATTCATTCTCAAGAGTCCGTCGATATCCAGCGCGAGTCTAAGGCATTTTATGAAGAGTTCTTGCCTACTTGCAGCTACCTTTTGCGTGACGAGCCAGACTTAGAATATTATCACGATGGCATCACGGATTTCTTAATTCCTATCAACTAGCTGATTGGATGGTCAAGGTAGCGGCGTTTACAATCGCCAAGCCTCGGCTAGCTAACTGACTTTTTGCACGCTCAAGAAGTCAGAAACTTTCCGCATGTCATAGTATAATCCAACCAAATGCTCAAAACATACGAAATCTTTTTGAAACATGCTTCACTCGACAATGTAGCTTGGCACGAGTTTTTGTGTACCGTATCCAACTATTTCAAGAAGCCCACTCACTGGCAGATTCGGCTTGTTTGCCAAAACCAAACCTTGCACTATTATTTAGTATCACAAGTAGATTTGCCAGTTAGTCTTGGATTAATGGACTTTTTACTCAAGCCAGTTGATGGTATCGAGTTGGATATTAGCACTTCCAAAAACAGAGGTCTCTATAATAATAATCATACTGATAATTTTGCCACCATCACACAAGACCTAAGGCGGCGCCAGTATCAAGTAAAATCTGCTACCATAAATCTATATAGCTGGAAATCTATTTTAACCGGCCGCATTTGCATCTACTATCAGCGTGCTAACCACCAATTTTCTAAGCAACTTCTCCTCTTTGCTCCAGCTAAATTTTTAAGTCTAGATTTCACCAAATATAAATCTTTCACTTATAAAAAATTCCCCAAATATCTCAAGCTCGATAAAGCCTATAAGTTCTTACAGGCTTCTAGCAACCAAGCCATTCTGGCAGTTGATACTTTCCCTTATTCCGACCAAACTCTTTATTTGCGTCACCAAGATTACAGTTTCGCTAAGCATTCGCTAGTGATTGGTAGTAGTGGTTCCGGTAAGTCCAAATTCCTCGCCTCATTCATTGATAAAATCTACCGCGCCGATTCGGCTCACTACAAAGTTGTCGTTATTGACCCGCACGACGCTCTTTATCAAGATTGCATCAACGTTGCATCGCGCACCGTCCTTAACTTCCGAGACTTAGACGGCGGCATCGATCTATTTCAGTGTGAAATTAGTGACATCAATGCTGGAGTTGAGCTCATGCTGACACTTTTTCATTCACTCATGAACGACAGCTACAATGGTCGTCTCGAACGCGTATTACGCTACACCGCCTATCTATTGATCGTTGCTGGTCAGTTCTCGTTTCTTACCTTGCGCCAGCTACTCCTAGACTTAGAATACCGCAACAAAGTCTTATCTCAATATCAGGCACAACTACCTACTAGCGTTGCACACTTCTTCCTCACTGATTTTAATGAGCTTAAAAGCCAAAGTTACAATGACGCCATTGCCCCAATTGTTGCTTTTATAGATGAAATGCAAATGGTACCAGTATTTAATAGCGAACGCAAACTGCCAAACTTAGCTCACACAGTTCAGGCTAATTTTATGAGCATTTTCTCACTTAACCGTCTCAAGCTCGGTAATAAAGTCACCCAAACCATTGCCGGCCTCCTAATGCAGCAACTTTTTCTCCTTGCCGAGCAAAAGCTGGATCAACACTTGATAATTATCATTGACGAAGTTTCGGTCGTAGAGACTCCCATCTTAGCACGCTTTCTCGCCGAAATGCGCAAGTACAATACGTCAGTAATTTTAGCTGGGCAGTATTTCGATCAAATCAGTGCTAATCTTCGTTCCGCAATTTTTGCCAATGTCACTAACTACTATTTATTCCGCACTTCGCGCCATGATGCCGAGCTGCTCACTACAAATCTCAAAATCAAAGCCGAAGGCAGCGATGACCCCGAAGATGTGCTCGGCCTGCTCACTGGTTTGAAACAGCGTGAGTGCCTCGTGCAAGTCGGCGCCGACCAAGAAATCCTCCCCATCTTTAAGGCTCGCACCACCGACTTTATCGCGCGCGGTAGTAAGCTCCACGCATTTGACACTACACCTCCCCCATCCGCGCCCGCACTTCCTCCACCCAAAATAAATCCTCCACCCATTAATTTATTAGAGCAGCCATTCGACTTCACTAATTTACAAAAATTTTCACCAACTTTAGACCCTCCAAAACCGCCTCAAAACCCTGTAAATTTAAATAATAAATTTTATTCAGACGAAAATATCACCGATTTCATTAAAATTTTTTCTACAAGCCGCAAAATTAAACCAGGAGAGCATAAATGACCGAGCCACAAGTTTTAGCTGCTACTAATAAAATCTTCCAAGCTATTTTTGGACGTGATAATCCTTATTCGTTAGAAAAGCTCAAAGCCAAATTCGCCTTTGACATTATTTTGCCTACCAAAGTACAAGATTCTACAACTGGCGAAGATACTTGGACTGTACTGCCTAATGCCGAACTATACATTACTGACCACAACTCTAGTCAACGTGACGAACAACTTAGTTGGCTTCGTCCACAAAAGCCTGTACATAATCTAAAAGAACTTCTCTCCGCCTGGCAAGAGATTAATTATATCGCCACCGAACGTGTTTACGACAGCGAAAATGTTAGTGCCAGCGATCCGATTTACAATTCAATCAACGTCTACAATTCTACTAATTGCGGTGAGTGCAAAAACATTATTTTTTGTGATGGTACTTATCGTAGCGAATTTTCTATCGGCTGCCAACGCAGTAATACTGTGAACTTTTGTATTCGCGCCGATGATTCTAATGCCTGTACTAATTCTTATAATGTGATTTGTTCTGGCAAAATCAGCAATTCCATGTTCATTCAAGATTGTGGTAGCTTGCACGAGTGTATATTTTGCAGTCACATTTCCAACCATGAATATTGTATTGCCAATATGCAGTATTCTCAGCAAGAATATTTTTACCTGAAAGAACAAATCATCAACTGGATCTTTAGTGATATATAATATACAACAAGATGATCTACGAAGTCTTAGTCAAACCAAACTCTAAGAAAGGTCCACTGGTGGTTACTAGTGGTACCATGCTTACCGTTTACCTCCGCGAAAAGCCTATCGACGGTGAGGCGAATGCCGCCCTCATCAAGCTTCTTGCCAAGCATTTCGGGGTTGCAAAAAATCGTATTGCCATCAAAACTGGTACCCGTGGTCGCAAAAAACTTATCGAAATTAGCTAAACTGTGCTATCATGGTAGTAATAAGTGAGGTAATTTTGCTGGCGCAAGCTTTGCGTGAAAGGGAGGCAATTTGAAGATCAAAAGTATTTATATTGGCGGATGGTTTCAGCGTACAATGTTGCAACTTTCAGAAATCTACGATTTTTTGCGAGATGGTTCGTCGCAGACCAACCTTGATAAAGACAAGTTGCTCGGGTTGCGCGACAACCTTCGTATCGAAAGCATCGAGTACGGTGTAGCTAGCGAAGAGTTTGTTGCCTTTACTACCGAAGAGCATATCAAAGTAAAATTGTTTGAAGATGGGCTCATTACGGTTAGCAGCAATCAAGTCAGCGAGCCGACCATGTTTGCCGATATCGAGCGCGTCCGTGGATATTACGAAGAGCGTCTTTCGCCTGCTATTAATTATCTTTTCAGCCTTGGCGCTCCAGTTTTCAAAGAGCTTGCCAGTGTCGAAAGTATTTATCCGTATTTCATCGTTTGCGATAATGCCTCGAGCGATAATATCTCTGATCTTCTTGCCAAAACCGAGCGTCAAAAATATTTCGAATTTGACGGCAAAAACTACAACGTCCTGCGCGGTGACAAATACTACTTTATCAATAATAAAAAAGCCACTCTTGCTAATATCGAGCGCTATATCGAGGAGCAAGTTTTTATCCGCGAGTTCAAAGGTCAACTTCATCGCTACCTCAACTTGCATCGGTCTATTTGGAGCAAAATCGATGCTATTAAAAAGCAATCATATGTTAATGAAGATGAAGTCTTGTCTTCCATTTCCGACCTCGACCGTTATGAAAAGACGGCACTACTTGTGGAAGGTCGGCTTAAGCAAATGGCACCATATGTTGGTATTCGCGAAGCTGGCATGAAAGACGATCAAGAGCTTACTGAGTTCTTGGCTATATCTGGCTATCGCTATTCTGCGCTTGAAGCCGCACTTGACTATATGCAGTCGCTCTGGCACACTACACGTCGTTATGCTGAGTCCGCCCAACGCCTTATGCTTCGCGTCGAACAAGAACGCCTTGTCAGTACTTGCCGCAGCATACTCCTAATTCTCACTTTGCTTGCGATAGTTAGTATACTTGGTTTAGTTTTTGGATCAACGCTGCAATTCAGTGTCGATACTATTATCTATGCTGCCATCTTGATCATTGTCGTACTGCTCGGCAGTAAGCTTCTTAGCTTACATCATTCCACTAAGCGATACAAATTATTATCCCTAGAGAGAAAGGAGAATCAATGAAATATAAACTAATCATCGGCGCCCTGCTATTCGCAGTGCTCGGCGTAGGGAATGTCGACACAGCGCTCGCTGTCGAAGCAAATAACGAAGGTACTTTCAGCTACACCGAACCCACCCCGGGTGCTGCTGAGCTACGCTTTGGCTCTAACTTACTACTCGCCGGTAATGGCATCATGAGCGAGAAAACTATTGAAGGGCTTCTACTCTCAACTGGGAACGAACTTAACCTCAAGACTAAGTCTGAATACGGTTTTGTCGCTGGTAACATCATTCACTACAATGCTGAGACTGCAAAAGACCTTTTTGTTGCTGGTAATGTCATCACTATTAGCGATGACGCTAAAATCGGTCGCGATACTTTTATCGCCGGCAATAACATCCGCGTTGAGGCTGATCTACCGGGTGATCTCGCCGTTACGGCCAACAAAGCCATTCTAAATAACATTACCATTGATGGTGATGTCAACTTTGACGTGAACGAACTCGCCATTGAAGGCGAAGTAGTAGTCACTGGCAAAATCATCATCAATTCCAATGCTACTATCACTGGCCTTGACAACATCGACTACAAAGAAATCGAAAAATACGAAGTCGTCGAGCTTAACATTACGGCGGTAGAGGTCTGGGTAGCCAAAATCTTTAGCATTGCTGCGCTCTTTATTGTCTTTGCTATCATTATGGCTTTGTTCCCAGGGGTTAATAAGCGCGTCAGTAAAGAGCTCACGATCACTCAGTTTGGTAAAGATATTCTTATTGGTATGATTACTTTGCTCTTTGTGCCAATTATTGCTGTCTTCTTGTTACTATCATTTGTCGGTATTCCTGCGGCATTGCTACTTGTCGCTGCCTATATCGCTATGATCTATGTTGCTCAAGGCTATTCCGGCTTGTGGCTTGGTAAAGTCATTGTCGAAAAAGTCGCTCACGGTAAGATTAATGCCTTCGTAGAGATGCTTATCGGTATTACAGCGTTAGGGCTGCTTGTTATGATCCCATGGATTGGTGCATACATCGGATTGCTCTCACTTTTGCTTGGTCTAGGCTTATTTATGCAAAGCATCAAACCCAATCGCAAAAAGAAAAACCCTATCGTGGTTAGTCGCACTGAGGAAGTTATCAAAGAGACCGAAACAGTTGAAGAAACTAAGGAAGACACTTCAGAAGAGCAGGATAGCAAAAAATCTGATAATAAACCTATATCTTCAAAAACAGCGCATAAGGCCGACCAAGAAGACTCAGACGTAAAAGAAGAAGACTAAAATGCACGAAAGCTGGAAACCATTTCTACAAAACGAATTTAATAAGCCATATTTTGTAGAGCTCAGTAAATTCCTACATGAGGCGTATAATACTGCACAAGTGTTTCCAGCTAAAGCCCAAGTCTTTCGTGCATTCACTAGCGATCTTAATGCCGTCAAGGTGGTAGTACTTGGACAAGACCCCTACCATACACCTGGCGCAGCGCATGGTCTAGCCTTCTCAGTACCAGACTCTCAGCCTATTCCGCCCTCTCTAGTTAATATTTACAAGGAAATCGATACTGAGTATGGCTCACATCGCGGTACAACCGGTAATCTCAAATACTGGCAAGATCAAGGTGTACTCCTGCTCAATAACGTTTTGACTGTCGAGGCCCACAAAGCCGGTTCGCATCGTGGCAAGGGCTGGGAAACGTTTACCGAGGCTACTGTGCGCTACCTAAATGAACAACGTCCGCATTTGGTTTTTCTGTTGTGGGGCCGCGATGCTCGCAGCAAGAAAACTCTCGTCGACACCAGCAAGCATCTCGTGCTCGAGTCCGCGCACCCTTCTCCACTCTCGGCTTTCAACGGTTTCTTTGGTAATGGCCATTTCAAAAAAGCCAACGAATGGCTCGCAGCACACAATTTGTCAGAAATTGATTGGTAAGCCACCTTTTTGGTTAATAAACATACTTTTTCGACTTTTTAACTTGCTAGTGCTTGTTATTTTGGCAAAAATTTTGTTATACTCCGCACATAATCAAATTTAATATTGCGGAGATATTTTATGCAAACCAAATTACGCCAAATACTTAGTTTCGGTAAAGTTATTAAATGGCAAAACCTCAGTTTAGCTAGTTTGCTGCTTATAAGCTTAGCTTCTAATGTATACGCACCACCTACCTATGCGAGCAGTTGTGATGATGTAAGATTTATTTTTGCTCGTGGCTCCGGTGAAACACTTCATGATAGGAGCTATATCGCTTGGCAGTCAGAAATTATTCAGCAGCTTCAGGATTCCACGCTTCGCTATAGTTTTTATGAACTTGGTAGCACCAGCCAATCTGGCTATCAATATCCAGCCGTAGCAGTCAGCGGTGACTTTTGGGGCTATGTGAATCTAGTCGGTGCTGCATTCTCTGGCGGCAAAGCCTTTGCTTTTGGAGAAAGCGTCCATCAAGGTATGCAAGAACTCAAGCATTACATTCAGAACGTTGCAGCTTCCTGCCCCAACACCAAGTTTATTCTTGGTGGATATTCGCAGGGTGCTATGATTTTGTCGCAATCTATTCCCAACATTACGTCCAGCAAGATACTTCAAGTTACTACCTTTGGTGATCCAAAACTTTATCTACCTGAAGGTAATAATCGTTCCGGTTTTTGGTATAAAATTCCTGATGCTTGTCGCGGTAAGAATCTTTCCGAATACCGCACATATGTACCAGATTGTCGTGCGTATGAGGGAATACTCGGTAGCCAACGTCCTTATCAACCCGACGATTATTCTGGTAAGATCAACACTTGGTTCAACGCATCGGATATTATGTGCAGTTCTGGTATGAGTATCGACGACCACACCGCCTACATTTCTGAAGATTTGTATGGTGATGCTGGCTACGTTATCTATCAAAAGCTCCAAGCCGCCTTTCCGCAAAAATTTACTAGCACGCAGAACCCTATCCGGCACAATCTTGCCTTCATGATTGATGCTACGGGCTCTATGAAAGATGTTATCAATGAGTATCGCCCTCAGATCAAAGAACTCGCTGCTAAAGTTTTTGCTGCTGGTGGGAATGTAGCGTTATATATTTACCGCGATGGCTTTGATTCCAAAGTGCCTATCTATCAGCTTTGCGATTTGACTTGCAGCGAGCAGCAATTCTATAACAAGTTAAATAGCTATACTTCTAGCTGGGGTGGTGATGCCTATCACGAATCTTTGCTTGCTGCTTTATATCGTGGACTTGTCGATCTTGACTGGCAATATGGCGCCACCAAAAGCATGGTGATTATTACTGATACTGGCTATTACAATGTTGACTACGATCAAACCACTCTAAATGATGTCGTCCAAAAAAGTTTAGCCATCGACCCAGTCAACATGTATGTTTTGGCGCCAGAAGCTCAGCGGGACACCTATGCTGACCTCACCAGTCAGACCAATGGGCAATTTCTCGCTTTTGGTAAAGAGTCCACACAGCTGATGCCGCAGATCTTTAACCGACCAGTTGCTAAGCTTAGAGCACAGACTTACCGCGGAATTATTGATGACGAATTCACCTTCGATGCTAGTGAATCATTCAGCCAGAACGGTCAACTACTTAGCTTTGACTGGGATTTAAATGGAGATGGTGAATTTGAATTAAAAAACGCTGGCGCAATAGTTAGCACTACTTATGCTGGGCTCTTTGATGGTTTTATCCAAGTTCGCGTCAATGAAGCTGATAACTTCAGTACTATGTCAGCAAGAGTTACGGTTACAACGCAGCAATCACCAGAAAAACTTACCAAAATCACTCAGCTTGAAGCCGACCATGATGCAAGCTCTGCAAAAATTAAGTTCACCACCGACGCAGCGAATGTCCTGCTTAGTCTTGGTGATGCCCCGATTGGCTTCGTGCGTATCGCAAATGGCGTAGGTAATTTTACTATTAACGACATCACTGAAGATATTACCGTCACTTTGACGCCTTATTCTTCCACAAAAGTTCGGGGCGTCAGCCTTAGCACTGATATACCAGCCCTCACACCTACCATGCCAACTCCACCAGAAGATAATGCCACCCCAACTCTGCCTGCTACACCAGGCGACACCACTACTCCAGAAATCCCCAGTCTTCCAACTCTTATCACTCCCACAATTCCGACCGAATCCACCCCATCTGATACCATTGAGCCGAATGCACCTTTTATTCCATCTGTTCCGGATACTAGCGCCTACGACCCGTGCTTAGCTAACTCGCCTATCCTCACGGCGCGAACTCAGATGCCAATGATCTCCATATTCGCATTTATAGACGCTGAGTTTTGGCGCACCATGGTCATACTGTGCAACTAACGCTGCCACCTCAGCTTCTTCGCGAGTAGCATAGCAAACCTTCTGGTGGTCTCCCACCCAACATTTCTGCGGGACATGCTCACGATAAGTCAAATTCATTGTCATATTATAGTATATTTACAATAAAAATACAATTAAAAAAGTTCTGGTTATTTCTACATGCGCGTGCTATAATAATCATAAGTTAAATAGGTGGATTGGGTGAGCAAACTTGCAGAGTATTTGAATCGGCATACCATTGGTAATGTTTTTGACCGTACCACAATTTGCGATCAATATTCAACCGATCGTTCCATTCTTAAGATTACTCCGCGGTTAGTGGCTGTGCCAGAAAGTACTGATGACATCCGTAAGCTAATGCGCTTTGCCGATCAGCTTGCTGCAAGGGATTACTACTTACCAATTACCGTACGCGGTAGTGGACTCGATAAAACTGGTGCCAGTATTGGTGAAGGTATGATTATCTCTATGGAGAAATTCTGCCACATTGAAGAGATTGATGTTCGTGGTAGGCTAGTCCGTGTTCAGCCTGGTATGACTCTTGGCAAGCTAAATGAGGCGTTGCGTTTGCAGGGCGTCTGGCTACCAATTGATGCTGATCCGCGCCTTACTATTGGTGGTCTCATTGCAAACTGCACTAGTGACAACGCTATGAGCCGTTACGGTGGAATTTATCATTATGTTGAGCGAGCCGAAGTCGTGCTTTCCAATGGCGATCTAGTCCAAATGTCATCGCTCAGTCTTCATGCTGCTGAATCCAAAGCTAACGAGAACACTTCCGAAGGTGAGTTATATCGCAAAATTAGTAAAGTCCTTGATAAACACTATGATACTATTCTTGATCGTTCCATGCGTCCATATGACGCCTTTGGCTATGCCAACATTACTAAAGTGCGTGAGCAACATTCCGTCAATTTGTTACCACTTCTGTTTGCCTCGCAAGGTACGTTAGGTATCATCTCCGATGTAATTTTACGCGTTGAGCCTATTCCGCCTGAGTCTAAGCGACTACTCGTGTCATTTCATGATCTCAAATCCGCTCAAAGGTTTCTCAATTTTGTTTGTGATCTCGAGCCTGCCACCGTCAAGATCTGCGATCTTCGTATCATTGAAAATGCCTCCGATCATGGTAAAAAATCCGATCTTTTCATCCGTAAGATTGGCCGTGGGATGCTAGTTTTGATAGATTTCGGCTATGGCAAAATCCGCATCAAGAAGCGCCTCAAACAAACTTTATCTG
>CAMNUC010000024.1 GCA_946560015.1 uncultured Candidatus Saccharibacteria bacterium
TTTTTTTAGCCACATAGCATTTTGTTGTGTTGCTCTTTTGACTTTCTTTATTATTAACCCTCTTTCTTCTTGGCGTTGTTACCGTAGTGATACTGTTGGTAGTGTCATTTATAGCTGGTCCATGATTTCGCCCGTCCCGATTCCATTTGGATGTAGGCGGATAACATTTAAAACTGACTCCGATCTACTTGGTAGCTCACGCAGTAGTTTCTCATCTAGACGTAAAAATGCCTCTAATCGCAATTGAACATTTCCGCTTGTTTGGATGTAAATTGGGTCGATATATCCAATTCTACGCATTTCACTAACCATCCGTTTAATCCCCTCGCCAAGCTCTTGTCCAAAATGCAGCTCTGTGCAAACTCGTGCTATTCGTGGATTTCTAGCAAAACGACTAATCTTCATTAAATCTGTAGTTTTTGCCAAGCCAGGAAATATACCTGGGCTAATAATTTCTACACGTGTCGGATATAGTTCTACATGAATATAATCTCCAGACATGCTATATGATCGATGAATGAAAGCGTTTACTAATCCCTCTAGCCAAACATCACGTGGGATAATGTCCTGAAAAATAAATTCACCGTTTGGCCCAAGCGACTTTTTCTTGTAAATACTTTTTTCAACAATACCAATACTTTGACGAATTAGAGAAGGAATATTACCGTCAAGCCGACAATCGGCCTCCGCGTCAATATTTAAATGCGCTCCAACACCACGTTCATCAGACAAGAACCGAGTGATTCTTACACTGGCTTGCGGGAAAATATCTTGTGGATGTTCAGAAAACAGTAAATGGCAAGCATTTGTTTGTCTATTGTATTTATCTACCAAAAATCGAGCTTTCAAAACCTCTATTGGATCCTTAGTTTTTGAGCCAATATTGTGTGCATATTCTTTAACTAATGGCAATTCCAAATCGTCTACTGTGCTTTTATGAATAACCTCTCCATCATATTGTCGTACGCCTTTATTATACTCAAGCTCTAGCCTCTCTAAATGTCGCAACTCACGAGATTCGTCACCAATTCGCAAGAAGCAGCGACCGCAATGATCTTCATGAACGGTATCTGAAGGGGGAATTGTCAAAAAGATTACTTGATCAGGATTTCCGTTACTGTCTATAACATCCACGGTATCAATCGAGATTCTAATTGGTGGCTTAATATAATCATGGATTGCTTGCGGTAGGTCGTTCTCAATATTTTGGCGTTGCTTTACCCCGGAAATTATTCCGTTGCTAGCACCTAGCACTAGTGCTCCTCCTTCGGCATTCGCTAAAGCGATGATTGGCTTTGCAATATCCTTCATATCTATTTTGACTGCTTTACGTTCGAACCATTGATTCTCTTTGCAAGAATGCAGCAGATAATCTGCACGATCCGTGATAGGTATGACTAAGAGATTTTCAAGATAAACAGGTTTCATATGCTCATTATATCATACTACTATAAAATTTTATAGTAGCTTTATAGTAGAATGAAAACCTATATAAAGTAAGTATCTGTTTCGAACTTTGCGTATAGTCTCGCACCAAAGTATGCCTAAGCCCAGACAGCGCAGTCTGGTTTTTATGTTATAATAAAACCATGAGCGAATTCAAAACCAAACTTCGCAAAGCCCAATATTGGCTCAAAAACGACCTTTTCACTTTTGAACGGGTGGTTTTGTTTGTAGCGGCAGGTTGTTGCTTGGCTTGGACCTGGGGCTCGATCGATGCCATGTCGCGCAACTGGACCCTTGCACAGGAGCTAATGAGCCGTCAGCGCGAAAAAGCCATACTTGAGCTAGAGGTAGAAACTCTCGAGCTTGAAAATGAGTATTACCAATCCCACGAATACCAAGAGCTTGCAGCCCGCAAATATCAGGGCAAAATGCTCTCTGGCGAAACCATGATTTATTTACCGGATAATTCCGAAGCTGCTCTCAGTAAGCACAAAACCACCAATACTGACACCGATACAAACATCGCCACTGCTACTATGAGTAACCTTGAGCAATGGCTAGCGTTCCTGTTTGGCGCTTAAATATCTGCGCCGGGTGTCGTCTTTGTGATATCTAGGTGCGCCAATTCTAAAGTCAACAAAACCTGCCAACTTTACAAAACTTATGTTAAAATATAACCATGAGTGATTATCCACTGCCAAAAAAATCTAACGATAAACCAGAAGTGCAGTTCACCGCCGACAAAATTGGCCACTGGGCTTCTAGACAAGAAAATCCATTTGCCGAGCAAAACCGCAAAGCCGCTGCTAAGAAGCAACGCGAACACGAGCAAGCTAAAAAAGCTACTCCTATAGTCGCAATTATTCTTGGTATAGCCGCGGTCGTCGCCGCGGTGGGGGGATTAGTGGTGCTAGTCTTTACTCTGATCAACTCAGATCCATTGCCCGATGATATCACAATCGGCAGCGAAGGTGCCGGCATGGTGCTTGACCAGTCGCAAAAGATTTTTACCGAACGTTTCGATAAGATACAAAACACAGACAATAAAACCACCGAAGATGCCACACAAGAAGCTATTGACGCAGCCAAAAAATTCTACGATCGAAAATTCAATCAAGCCACTAGCCAAGATCAAAAAAACGATCTTGTACTGCTAGAAATGGAGTTATTTAACAATAATGCGCAACCACAACAAGTAATTGATTCAGCTCAAAAGGCTAATTCTGACACGATGACGGATATGCAAAAAGGCATGTATTGTGGTATGCTAGTTAATGCGTATTTCAATATTAATGACACCGAATCAGCCAACAAGTACCTAGGTCTGCTCAATAGTCTTGAATCCGAAAATATCGTAATTGATGGGGAAGAGTAAATGAAATTAAGGTTTAACCAGATAAGCATCAACCAAGCAACGAAAGCCCGTTTACTAGTCACAATTTCTTTCATAATTGTGCTTGCGTCATGCATTGCCTATTCGCTTAGCCATAACAATACTGGAATCGCTAGCGCTGCAGACGTTTATGATAGCTGTGTTTCTACAAGTGGAGCGGATCAAGTAGCTTCCATACAAAGGGCTTGCCGGCTATGCTCTGAGAGTCCAAACGCAGCCCGTGGTACCTTGTGGTTTAATAGTTCTAATACCAATAAGAATTCTAATGTAGTAAAGGTCGATGACCCTAATGCTAGCGAAGTCACTATCTATCTGTGGGGACAAGTGTATTCATGTAGCAAGAAAAGTACCTCTGCAAATACCGCACAGTATATTTGGATTGGACCTAGCGGGCATGATGACGGTAATAGTATCACCGGTAACATCAAGGGCGTTGATTTTATAGTCAATAACAACGCTGGCTTAACTCTATCTCGTGGTGTCGGTACAGGGAAAGCTTATACTTGGTATAGCCCAAGTAACAATTATACAACTCTGAAACTAAACCTTAACACTTTCCGCAATTACCCAGATAAAACTTGTACTACAGATATGCGCACCGGCATTGAAACTTGCAAAGTCAATGTTTCTGTGAACCGCTGCTTTAGTAATGTTAACGGTGGCTATCTTAAACCGAGTACCAACGGCGCTTGCTATGGCGAAGACAGTACCATCATAATAGAGTTTGCCCCAAGAAAAACTACCAGTATGTTCAATAGCTGGTCGTATGCAAGTGCTGACGGGCTCGACGCCTTTAACACATTTGACAGTGGTCCAGATAGCACACAAGAACGCAGCATTACTACCGACAAAGAAAGCATACAAGTTAACTTTGATCATCAGCTCAGTTATATCCACCCCACAATCAACGGTAATTACGCACAAGCGTCAACATATTGGAATACGCAGGTTACCATTGACGGCTCTCCAACTGAGCATACTTCAAACGGTTACTATACACCCAACACTAGTGGTCCCGCGCCAAACGATGACTATTCCACTAATGATCTTGGTCGCGTCAATGTAAATGTCACGATAAACGCTGGTGAAAGTAAAAAAGTTTGTTCTACCATCTACTACCGAAAGAAATACATTGCTTGGCAAGAAGTTTCAGGTCAATCTGGTAACTATATTGTGGATGATGCTAATTCTGAGGGCGAAGCTAGCTCGACGGCCTGTGTCATCATTAAGCGTGGTGTTAGTACCGGTAGTGGTAGTGAATTCACCTCGCAGTCCTTCGGCAAAGTAACAGTCGATGGGGAGACCATGACTCCAACCAGCGCTATTGATGGTATGATGGACAGTCAAGAGCCACCCATAGAAACAGCCGAAGATTATGCAGGTAAGGCTGGTTTTGCAAGCTTCAGTATTGATATAGATCAAGAAAGCATAGATTTGGATTTTTGGCATTTATTGTACTATAAGCCCGATTCTGTCTTCAAGGAGAAAGATACAGCTCCGGGAGTCGAGACCAAATGGGAGAGCAAGATCCAGGTAAAAACATCTGGAAAAAGAACCATGGAGAATAATCACCCAGCTGATAGCGCTTGGAAGACGATTGCCACTGCATCTGGTAAATTTAGCCCAAAAGATACTAAAAAATCAGACACATCAAAACAGCTCCCAAGTGAAAATCGCAGTCCAATTACCATATCACTAGAAAAAGGCCAAACGGCCCTAGTATGTAGCACTATCGAGTATGCGCCAAAATACATTACATTTAAGGTCAAGGAGAATGGCGACCACGATGGGAAAGGTGGCCACAGCACGGATCACTTATATTATGATTACGAGGTGGACAAACAGACTGGCGGAGGTGCATCTCAATCGTGTATCAAAATCTATCGTCCTACCGAGCCTGAAGGCACTCCATGGTCTGGCAACAATGGTGATGCCGAAAGTAACCCTCTCTTCGCTGGTGAGGCAACGACTATAGGGTGGAACGTTTGGGCGCAGGGTAGCATGACCGATAGACTCACTAGCTATCAAGCCATCAACTATGTCGCTTCCGCTAATACAGGATATTCAGACATCTTGCAAGGCACATACAAGAGCTACGTTGATCCGTGCAGCTTTTATCGTCCACTCTGGGGTAGCACTGGATTATGCACTGCCCTCAGTAGTTTTTCGGGCGGTACCCAAAGCATTTTTTGGGATGAAAGAAATGATCCGCAAGCAATCGTTTCCCCCAATGAAGTGGGCAGAAAGCATGGTAACTCCGCTGGGTATTTCTACGAGAAATGGAGATGCGTGCCCAATGGACCTCCACGGGGAGGATGCACCTGGAAACATGTTGGACCTGATTATTGGTCTATCTATAATACGGCTGCGCGCACTGTTTTTAAGCGCCCCTCTGTAGCTATTTGGAATGGTGGATTGTTCACTTCTGGCAATGTCGATACATCTATCGCTAAACGCTATGACGTCGGGAGGAATGCTCTTAACGTGCCACTCAATAGCGTAGACAACACTGTCAAGATGTTCGGTTCATGGACCGAATACCTAGAAGTAATCGGCGGCAGGGTCACTGGTATGACATCTGGTACGGTACTCTCTAACGGTCTCGATAGCAAGGACTTTAATATTGTTGGTAACTCTCCACTGACTGTTGCAAATGAAGAAGCTAGTGACATAGGGTTCTCCGGGATTAACAATGACTCGATTTTGTATTCACGCTTGCAGGACTATCTGTTTAGTAAAGTGCCAGTCATGACCGGTAATTTCCGCTCTTCATCTCTTGGACTCAACGATAATATGTCTGGCACAACGATTATTAACATTAATGGTACCCTCGAAATAGATCAAGATATCAAAGTTAATGTTCTAAACGGCTCGTCTATCTATACATTACCGCAGGTTATTATTTTCGCAAGTAATGGGATAAAGGTCGCTAAGAGTGTTAATCAAATTGATGCTTGGTTGGTCACCAAAGGAGAGCTAAATACTTGCAGCAACTTCCGCAGTGGCGACACTGAAGCCAATATTAGCGAACGCCCAACCGATGAATGCTCTAAGAGCTTAACCTTTAATGGGCCAATAATTGCCGGCAGCGTCAAGCTTAACCGTTCCTACGGCGCTGACGGTATTTCTAATGATGATTACGACCTAGCCGATGGTAGCGACACTCGCGCTGCTACCGCTGAAGTCTTTAACCTCAGTGCAGATGCCTATCTCTGGGCTTATGCGCAATCTGGCCGCTATGGCTCTAGCTATTCCGAAGCTTACTCTCGTGAGCTCCCGCCGAGGTACTAACTTATGCGACCTGACAAAACTAAAAAGCAAAATTTATCCGCCAAGACTGCTGAGGGCTTCACTATCATCGAAGTTATGCTAGTCTTAGCTATCAGCGGGCTACTCCTAGTAGGATTAATTGGCGGTACTTTTGCCTCCATCAACCGCCAGCACTATAATGATTCCGTGCGCGATTTTGCCGAGTATCTTCGTACTGTCTATAGCGAAGTGATCAGCCCGCAATCGCTTAGTCTTGGCAACTCCAGTAAGTATGCCATACTCGGCAAAGTTCTCGTCTTCGGTAGTAACGAGGGCGGCGGCGATATTGGTAATACTATATATTCCGCTACCATCGTCGGCGATGCTACTATCCCGCCTACTAATGGTAAAGATTTTCTTGTTGAGCTACAGGAAGCAGAAAACCTGCAGCTTATTTGTGGTAACACTGTAGAGGAGCAACCTAGCACGGTTACAAGCTATACGCCGCTTTGGCAGTCTGAGCTTGTCCAAGCTAACGACTCCAAGCTAGGTACTACTTTTGGTAATAAGTTCAAGGGTACACTAATCATCTCACGTTCCTTGACTTCCGCCACTGTACACACTATATTTTTACCAGATATCACGTATAACTTGCAAGAGCAATGCACCCCGGAAAACAGCACCGCTAGCGTTGCCTTCAAAGATGGTCTCACGCAGTACGCCACTGAATATGCCGCTAGCCTGGAGCATGACACTAGCATCTGTGTTAAATCCGACGAAAGTGCTATCGCTCGCGAAGTCCGTATTGCCGCTGACGGGCGTAATACCTCTGCTATCCATATCATTGATGAAGACCCAGAAGGAGAGGAGAACCGATGTCGCAAGAACTAGTCTTAGCCGCTAAGCGCGGCGACACGTTGATTGAAGTGATGTTTGCCTTCGCTATATTCGCGTTGGTTGCTATTATGAGTGTCACCATGATGAACCTCGGTCTTGCCGCTAGTGAGCGCTCACTTGAAGTTACCACTGTGCGCAACGAAATCAACGCCCAGGCTGAAGCTCTGCGTTTTATCCATAGTTCGTATATAGCGGAGCTAAACCTACCAGAAACGTGTAATGACACAGATGCACCCAAATGCCAACAATTCAAAGGACTTTGGGAAACTATCATTAGTAACGCGCGCGATCCTGCCAATTCTACGGACGAAGACAAAAGATACTCCATAGAGTTACCCATCACTAACTGCACTGCTGACGCAGATAAAGGTGGCTTTTATGCGAACGATGCTGATATTCTTGTCAAAAACAATGCTTTCGTCATCAACACACGCCGACTTGCCGCACAAGACGATATTACACATGCTTACATTCCTGCACAAAAACCAACTTCCACCACTAAACAACTTTTTTATGCGCCATCTATCAGCGCTCGCATAATTTATTCCAATATCACAGGCGACAATACTGAAGATGGCAACCCCGATAATTCTACTACTAATATGTCGGACGCCCTCATACAATATACGCACGTATCTCGTATTGAGGGTATTTGGGTGGTAGCCGTTAAATCTAGGGCTGGCGATGATAAGCCGCAGCAATATTATGACTTCTACATCGGCAGTTGCTGGTACGGCTCAAACTCCCCCTCTCCTACCTCCATTGATACGGTCGTACGTCTATATAATCCGGAGAAATCATAATGAAGAATCTATATAATCTTACTATCAATAATAAAACTAAAGCTGGCTTTACTATCGTTGAAGTTACTCTTGCGATGGCGTTCATCGGCGCACTTTTGTTAGCTATCGCCATGATCTTGACCAATATCCTTTCGCTCTATCAAAAGGGGCTAGTGATTAAGTCTGTCAATAGTGTTGGGCGTGGGCTAGTCAGCGAGCTTACCACCGGTATCAATGCTGCTCCATCCATTGATAGCACTAGCCTGTGCAACACTTTAGCATCAAACCCCGCAGAATGCCTTAAGAATGGTGCTTTTCAGTTTATTTTTCAATCTCACGAGGGTATCGCAGAGCATGCCGCCTCCTCCGACGAATATCAAGACCGCGACCAACCAGTCCAGTATTATGGCGTACTCTGCACGGGAAACTATACCTATATGTGGAATACCTGGCGGGCTTTTGATACCGGGCACAAGCTCAAACTTACTTATCTTGATGCGTCTAGCAATAAGGAAGAACCTCTTGAAGACTTTAAAATGATTCGCTTCAAAGACCGTAATTATCGTGCTTGTTCCGCCATCGCTGAGGAGCCATCGGATTTCGATAATTATGGTAAAGTTGACATCACAGAACTCCCAAACCATGCAGCATATTTCATAGAAAAGCCCGAAGACGGCTTCCTTGATAGTACTGATGTAGATCTTTATCTATACGAACTTACTATCTTCCCAGTTTCGCAAGATATTGTAACTCTGCGCGCTTTCTTCTCTGGCACCTTCATCTTAGCTACTAATCGCGGTGATGTCAATATTTTGCGCAGCGGGGAATATTGTAACACTAATAATCCACTTGGTACTGGTACTGTCCTAGATCTCGGGTCTGAGTTTAACTATTGTGCTATCAATAAGTTTAATTTTGCCGCTCGCACAGCAGGAAATGCTATATAATATATACTATGAAGAGGTTATGTTTGAAGAATCTATCATCTAATACTAAAAAAGGTGTCGCATCTCTATATATTGTAATTTTTGCAACGATACTATTTGGAGTTATTACTTTGAGCTGTATGCGCATTATGCTCTCAGAGTTTGGCCAAAGTAGCGACGACGACCTCTCTCGTTCCGCTTATGATGCTGCCATGGCCGGCGTCGAGGATGCTAAAACTGCCGTGAACCGATATTACGATTGTCTTGGCGGTGCCGGTAAGCCAGAGTATTGTAACGCGGATGCTCGCAAGAACCTTTTTGCAGAAAACTGCGATACGTCCATCGGCGTGGCTAAGTATCTCTATGGCAATAGCTATAATAGTGGCACCGAAAAACCCGAAGTCATGCTTCAGGAGGGAAGCGATGGCACGAATAGCAACGACAATAATTCCAACCAAGCTTACACCTGTGTGATAGTTAGCGACGAAACCCCAGACTATCGCGGCACGCTTACTTCTGATACTAATACAAAGGTTGTTCCACTCGGCGTTAAGTCGGTCGATGGGGGCAGTAGTGGTCTGGGTAGAGTAAGAAGAGTTAAATTTAGCTGGTATTCACAGCTTAACGAAGGTGACGCCTCGCAGCTTAGGGTTAATCCAGATGGAAAATTTATGAATAGTAGTCGTGCAACATTACCACCCACAATTTCACTTACCATTATTAAGATTGGAGACTCTACATCTGCCGATTTCTTCCATAAAGCTAATAATGGTGCGGATTATAGCACAGTAGTACTAGTACCTGGTGCCATAGGCCCAACCAATACTAATACAATTAGCCATACTCAACTAGAAACAGCTGGCAACGCCATAGCAGACAAACACGAATCTTTTACCGTACAGTGTTCTTTAGCTACAGAATTTGCCTGCTCAGTGGATTTAACAGGGCTTAGTTTTGGTAATAACGACAGTGCCTTCCTAGTAGTTTCATTGCCATACCGCGAGCTCATCACTGATTTTGCCGTGGCCTTATATGAGAGTGAAGACGTCAATGCTCAACCAATTAATTTCAAAGGTGTACAGATTAGCGTGGATTCCACTGGGCGCACTGATCAACTCTTCCGCCGTGTTGAGACCAGACTTGATCCATCTGACATGTACTTCCCTTTCCCGCAATACGCTTTGGATTTAGGCAACGGTGGAGATGGCGCACTTACCAAAGATTTCTGGATTACCGCCAATTGCTGGTACGCCCGTAAATTCAACGACAATTTTGACGGCGGAGCCTGTAAAAATAACAATAATTATTAGCCTGTGCGCTAACTTCCCACCAAAAAGCCGCCCCACAGGGCGACTTTTTTCTAAAACCTGTAATCTCTAATAATTCTCCGCCCGAATCTCAAAGAAAGCCTGCGGATGATTACAAGCCGGACAAACTTCAGGGGCTTGCTCACCAGTGTAGGTATAACCACAATTACGGCACTTCCACACAGTCACTTTGTCGCTCTTGAACACCATATCAGAATCGACATTCTCTTTTAGCTTCAAATAGCGTGCTTCGTGAGCTTTTTCAACTCCAGCCACAAGCTCGAACTTCGCAGCGATTTCATCGTAGCCTTCCTCACGAGCTTCCTTCGCAAAGTTATTGTACATGTCAGTCCACTCATAATTCTCGCCCTCTGCAGCTGCTTCTAGATTTTCGCTAGTTGAAGCAATTTCGCCACCATGCAAGAACTTAAACCAAACCTTTGCATGCTCTTTTTCGTTGTCAGAAGTCTCGCGAAAAATCGCGCTAATCTGTTCGTAGCCTTCTTTTTTAGCCTTGGAGGCGAAATACTGGTATTTCATCGCAGCTTGTGACTCGCCCGCAAAAGCCATCTCAAGGTTTTTCCAAGTTTTACTGTCTTTTTCTAATTGTTTCATTGATAACTCCTCTCTATATCATTACCCATTATAACACAAATAGCACAGATATCCCAACTCATCTTACTGTATAGGCACCCCAAACGGTATTGTAAGCCAAAAAAATTGAACTTGTACACCGCGTACAAGTTCAAACCCAAATTAACAGGGGTCAAGCCCGCTCCGCATGTACCTTATTTAAATGCTCGCGAGCTTTCACGGTTACTGAGCGCCCTCGCGGCGTCCGCTCAATCAACCCCAACTGCAACATATAGGGTTCATAATAATCCTCAATTGTTGAGGGCTCATCACCCGTAAGTGCCGCAATCGTCGTAAGCCCCACCGGCCTGTCGCCATAATTTTCCAACATCAATTCTAGCATATTGCGGTCTGCTGGATCGAGCCCTAATTCGTCAATCTCCATCAAATCCAGTGCTCCTTGTGCTAGCTCCGTACTAATGTACCCGTCACCGTTCACTTCAGCGTAATCACGTACACGTTTTGTCAATCGGTTTGCAATACGCGGTGTCAAGCGTGACCGCGTAGAAAGTAGCTTTGTCGCCTCGCTGTCAATTTTTGTACCTAGAATCGTTGCCGTACGGGTGATAATCCTCTCAATCTCAGGGGTCTTATAATATTCTAGTCGGTGCACGAGCCCAAAACGATCTCTGAGTGGACCCGCCAGGGAACCAGTCTTGGTAGTTGCTCCTACCACTGTGAAATTTGGTAAATCCAACCGCACTGATCGTGCCGCCGGACCCTTACCGATCACTATGTCTAACTTATAATCTTCCATCGCCGAGTAGAGTACTTCTTCCACCGCACGTTTCAGGCGGTGGATCTCGTCAATGAATAGCACATCACCACTCTGCAAATTCGTCAAAATTGAAGCTAAATCTCCCGCCCGCTCAATCGCCGGTCCACTTGTCACTCGTAAGTTTGCGCCTAACTCATGCGCGATGATATTCGCCATCGTCGTCTTGCCCAACCCTGGCGGCCCGTAAAGTAATACATGATCAAGCGTCGTCCCATCATCACGTTTCTTGACGGCATCAATTGCAAGCCTGAGATTTTTCTTTAGGTGATCTTGACCGATATAATCTGCAAAGGTCAACGGTCGTAATGTCACTTCTTCTGCTTGCTCTGAGAGGTCGCTTTCGTCCAGCGAGGTATCTAGAACGCGCCGGGGTTTTTCTGCATCAATGCTCCTCTCTATT
>CAMNUC010000025.1 GCA_946560015.1 uncultured Candidatus Saccharibacteria bacterium
ATGCTAGGTTCTGCGTCATCCAGCAGTTACCATCTTTGAGCTTAGTTACCCAGTAAGACTTACCATCACGTATGTCAATGAGTTGTTTGGTCTTTCCTTCTTTAGTATTAGTACAGATTTGGTCAGACATTTGTTGCATATACTTAATGTTCATGAGAGTGCGTTGGTCGGTAGAACCATCAGCAGCAAAGCTTTGGGTAGGGATGTAAGTTAGATAAGAGAATAAGAACATCCCGCTAATCCCGATCACGCCTAGAATTAATGGTATTTTGTATTGTCTAAAGTTTGTGTTGATGTTAAGCATCATGCCTCCTATGTGTAATTATGGGTTAAGTTGAGGGAGCCAGATTTTTGGTAACAAAAATAGCGCACAACAGCATATAACAATATATGATTGTGGATAAATTGTGCGCTTTGGATTATTACCAAAAAAGGCACCACGAAGGTGTTCATTAGCTTTGTAACAAGATTTCTTTCGAAATTTTCTACATTACTTCCTTCACGGTGCCATTTTCAAATAGAAAACCGAAAGAAAATAACATATTATTACAAAGCTATGAACAATCTTATTGTATCACATAATGCAGAAAAGCGTAGCTTTTTGTAGAAGCTATTTACCATCATCCCAACCACCTCGCCTCAGATATACGTTGAAAAAACCAGCTTTTTGCAATTATTAACACAAAATCGCGACAAAGCTGCTACTCTGACTTTTCGACCTGCATGTCGTAAACTTTTGCTTCTCCACCCCTGTTAGCGCGGAAAAGTTTTCGACACGCGTGTCGAAGACTCCAAAAGCCAAAGATATTAGCTCTCAATATCCTCCGTTCTAGCACTTATCCAAAATAATTCAAGCCCAGAGCGCTCTTTTCGGGCTTTTGTGCTATAATGTATATTATAAACAAGGAGTTAAAATGGCAGACTTTAATAAAATCTTGAACCCTGGCGACTACGAAAACGGCGAAATCAACGTCGTAGTCGAGATCCCAACCGGGTCTAATCATAAGATCGAGTGGGATCGCAAAAACGCCTGCTTCATGCTTGATCGCATTGAGCCAATTGCCTTTGCTAAGCCATGCAACTATGGTTTTATCCCGCAGACTTTAGACGAAGACGGTGACGAGCTTGATGTGCTTCTCATTACAGATCAGCCACTCACTACTGGTATCTATACCAAGGCACGTATCCTCGGCGTCATGAAATTCATTGATAGTGACGAGGTCGACGATAAGATTATCGCTGTAGTTGAAGACGATCGTAATAACGGCAATGCTTACCAGACGCTTGCTGATCTGCCAAAACAACTTATCGAGCAAATTCGCTTCCATTTCAGCCACTACAAAGACCTCAAAAAACCAGGCACCACCGAGGTCAAAGAGTTTGCTGACGCCGAAGAAGCCAAAAAAGTCATCGCTGAAGCCATCAAGCGTTGGAACGAACAATAATTATTAGAAAACTCAACTCCTGGATTATACACTAGGTTTTAAGTTTAATTTTAGCTAAGAAAGGTATAATCCAGGATATGAGAATATTATATGTTGAAGACGAGGAACGGTTAGCTTCGGCTGTAGAGTATTTGTTAAAGAAGGAACATATTGCAGTTGATTGGCTTACGGACGGTGAAGAAGGCCTAGCCGCAGCTCTGCGTGGCGGCTACGATTGCTTGGTGCTTGATATTATGTTGCCACACCTGTCTGGTCTGGATATTTTAAAAACCGTTCGTCAACGGGGCGTCGCCACGCCAATCATTATGCTTTCGGCGCTTTCGGAAGTTGAAGACAAGGTTCGTGCCCTTGAGCTTGGAGCTGACGATTACTTATCAAAGCCATTTAAGACTGCCGAGCTTATTGCACGGATTAAGGCAATCACGCGTCGTCCACCTCTACAAATGGAACAAGTTATCCGTTTTGAAGATCTTGAATATGATCTAAAAGATCGCGCTCTCAACGGAATAGTGCTTACTGGCAAAGAAGCTGATTTGTTTGAACTGCTAATTCGTAATCCTGGCAAGGTCCAGCACAAAGAACAACTGCTCGCTCGCGCCTGGGGCAATGAGGCTAACTCTTCGGACAACTATGTCGAAGTCTATATGAGCTACCTCCGCAAAAAGCTTGAGCAGCTCAACTCTACAGCTGAAATCAAAACCGTACGTAACCTTGGCTATAAATTGGTATCTAGCGCAAGTAAACAATAGGTCATAATGTTTCGCCATTTACGCAATCGATTGATTATTATTAATCTTGCCGTCACGAGTATGGTGCTTGTTTTGGCATTCTCTGCGATTTATGTGGTTGCGCTTGGCGAGGCGCATCGTCGTCAATCGGTTATCGCTGACGTGGTTCCAGGTTACACTCAAATCGTCATCCAGACAGTTCATAAACAAATCCAAGTTGAGCAGCAAGAATCATTGCGAACCCTGCTAGCCTCGCTTTTTGTAACTGGTGTAGCCGTAGAGGTGGCAGTTGCTATATTATCCTATGCTCTAGCTGAAGCGGCCATCCGTCCGGTCAAAGAAGTTTACGATTCGCAAAAGATGTTCATTGCGAACGCTAGCCATGAGATGAAAACTCCCATCGCTGCTATCATGGCAAATCTTGAAGTCGCCGATATTAAAAATAACCAATGGATCGATAATGTTACCCAAGAAGTGCAATACATGGCAGACCTTAACCAGCAGCTCCTCGCCCTTGCGCGCGCAGAAAATTCTAACAAAACCATCAAGAAAGAAGAGAGCGTAGTTCTTAAAAAATTCGTCGAAGAAATTATTGCACCATTTCGCCCGCGCATCGAAACCAGTCAAGTTGACTTCAAGTTAAAAACGCAGCTGCGCTCTGGCAAAATTAAACTAATCAAAAATGATTTTCAACAAATCGTTTCGATATTGATGGATAATGCGCTTAAATATTGTGACCAAAAAATCATTGTTACACTTACCTCTAAGTCTATCAGTATCGAAAACGACGGCTCTAAAATCTCCGCAGAAGATTTGCCAAAAGTCTTTGATCGGTTCTATCAGACTAACAAGAGCAGCGAAGGAGTCGGTCTTGGCTTGGCTATTGCTAAAACCATTGCAGACCACAATGATTGGAAGTTACAAGTCACTTCCGGTGAGACCATCAACACTAAGTTCACCCTCAGTTTCTAACTTTTCTCTCTAGCCCTGTATTTAATCTTCCATAAATGCGCCAGATTGGCGATTCCAGAGGTGATGGTATACGCCATCCTCTTTTTTCAATAAGTCACGGTGGTTACCCTGTTCAACAATCTTGCCATTCTCTAGTACAACGATGCGGTCGAGATTGGCAATTGTTGAAAGGCGATGCGCAATCACGATGCTAGTGCGTCCTGCCATTAATTTTGCCAAAGCATCTTGAATCAGCGCTTCAGACTCAGAATCTAGTGCGGAAGTCGCCTCATCCAGTATTAAGATCGGAGCATCTTTCAAAATAGCTCTTGCGATCGCAATACGTTGGCGCTGACCGCCAGACAACTTAATTCCGCGTTCGCCCACTAAAGTATCGTAGCCATCCGGCAAATCCATAATGAAATCATGGGCATTCGCAAGCTTAGCAGCGCGCTGAATCTCCTCAGGTGTGGCTTCCGGTTTACCATAGGCTATATTCTCGGCAATACTACGATGGAAGAGGGAAGTCTCTTGTGGCACATAGGCAATATTCTTTCGTAAGGACTCTTGCGTAATATCGCGGATATTTTGGTCTGAGATCGTGATTTCTCCTGAACCAACATCTGCAAAGCGCAACAATAGCTTAGTTAATGTTGTCTTACCGGAACCAGAAACGCCTACCAAACCTACTCGCTCACCAGCACCAATATGTAAACCAAAGTTTTCGAAGATTGGAGTTTTAGCGTCGGCATGTTTGAATGAGATATCTTTAAAGTCAACTTTTGCTTCCCGTAAGACTAACGGTGCTGCGTTTAGTGCATCAACCACATCATCTACTGTATCTAGAATTAATGTCATCTCATGCGCATCACCAAATACACGATTAACATTCTTGAAGATACTATTAATATTCCAGAGTTCGCCCATGATCGTTTGCGAATAATTCACAATGAGAATCAATGTCGCTATCGAAATACCGAGCCACTCTCGACCAGTCAACAAGAAGACCAGCAATAGTGCTGTCATGCCCACTTGTAGACCACCAAACATTAAATCGCGCTTAATCGTTGCCCTCATTAACTCTGAAGACTTATCATAAATCGCCTGAGAGAATTTGCGATATCGTCCGCGCTCATGCTGTTCGCGCGCATAAGATTTGACGGAAATAATATTCGACATTGAGTCAGACAATTGTCCAGTCTGGCGCGTCTCAGCACTCGCTTCCTCCTCGTTTAAAAGGGAGATTTTTCTAAATGTTAACCCAGACACTAGTGCATATAGAGCCACCAACACGACCAAGCCCACTGCAAACCACGGCACTTGTGTTCCTAGCACGACAATCACAAAAATGATATAAATCAGCATAGGCCATAAGTCCCATACAATCATGTCAAAGAAACGCTCAAAAGCCCAGACAAATTTATTGGTTTGTGACACTAATGAACCTGAAAAACGGTCACTATGAAACTGCATCGACTGCTCAGAGACTGCATTGAAACAAGTTCCTGCTAGATCATACATTATCAGAAGTTCCATTTTCCAACACCAATAGAGCCTTAATTCTTCCAAAACCAACTTATTAAATGTATACAATGCCAAGAAAAGCAACACTTCAAACAGTGCAATTCCTAACATTTCGTTCAGTGGTAATCCTAGTGAAGCCTTTTCAATTAAATCCGCAAAAATCAATGGAGCCAACACCGCACGGATAAATACCACTACCGGTGTAATCAATATACAACCTAAAGCATACCATTTGTATTTTACTAGCTCTTGCCAGTAATAATGCAAAGTTCGTAATACAGTGCGTTTATCATTTTTTGGTTTGTGATTTTCTTCGGTCATAACTCATCTATTATATCCTAATCGATACCTAAAAACAAGCTTAACCCACAGTGTCACTATGCCCTTGATATCGAACTACATAATCAGTATTGTCATTGATTGGTTACTCAAAAAGTGCTATAATGATGCTATGTTAATAAAGATTTGGGATTACTTTATGCGACGCAAAAAGCTGCTATTGCTAGTATTGATGAGCGTTACAGCTAGTAGCTACGTTGTCATGAATCTAACCGCTATTAATATTGGCAAGAGTGAAACTACATACATCCATATTGATGATTGGGGTGACCAAAATGACAGCGAGCTATCCGACATCGCAATACCAAAGACTGGAGAGACTAGCTCGTCCAATGGTCTAGCCGTTCTGTCTCCACAAGAGATTGTCGCTCTTGCGCCAAATGTATCTGTTGAAGCCGATGATTCTTCAGCCACTATCGATCAAGATCATACCGTACTTATAGAAAACTCCCAAGCCCCACAACTCGCCGCTACGAACAGTATCCCGCATACCATTGTTTTGTATTTGCTTGGTGTCGGCGTGCTTGTCCTGGGTATATACCTTGTCTATCGACATTTCTTACGCTAAATTTTCATCTAGCGGCTTGCGACTAACTATGATACAATAAACTCATGGCACTGTGGCGGAGTGGTTACGCAGCGGTCTGCAAAACCGCGTACACCGGTTCAATTCCGGTCGGTGCCTCCACTGAAAATTGTCCATTTTTTTGTAAACTTAGAACTAATTTTTAAAATAAGCGAGTCTTCTAGGAGCTGTCTGGTGCTAGACCACGCAATCTATAAGCATACATGCAAGACACCTAGTAACTTTGATGATCTTGTGCTGGTGAGTGACGGGGTATTCTTAACTGGTTTATGGTTTGCTAACTCAAAGGATGCCGTGAATTACGCTAAAGCAGGCAAGGAAAGAGAATTACCAGTTTTTGAAGAAACCATCCGATGGCTCGATATATACTTTGGTGGAAGAGACCCAGATTTCACTCCCCAATACAAAATTACCAACCCCACTCCTTTCCGTACAGAAGTCTCCAACATTATGAAGGCAATACCATTCGGCAAAACAACCACTTATAAAGACATAGCGACCAACATCGCTAAGCGTCATGGTATCAAGAAGATGTCTAGTCAAGCCGTTGGCAGTGCGGTAGGTTGGAATCCGATTTGTATTATTATCCCATGCCATCGTGTTATCGGCTCAAATGGTAATCTCACTGGTTATGGTGGCGGACTCAAGAACAAAATTGCCCTCCTAGCCCAAGAATGTCACGATGTCAATCAATATACGCTTCCTAAACGCAATATGAGTCCATAATCCAACTAATATTTCTATGTTATAATAAACTTAAGGATTTATAAAACACACATATATATGGACACAAATATTTTACCAAGTAAAAATCAAACCCCCACATCAAATTCTGCACCTACAAACGCATCTATGTCTACTCCTGACGCCTCAATACCACCAGATCCTACTTCGCCCACGGTCGTAGCTCCAGCAGCACCAGCATTAGGCAGGAAGACGATCTTTCGGCAATGGTATTTTTGGGTGATCGCCATTCTGGCATTTCTCTGCATCGTAAGCTCAGCTATGGCGGGATATATGTTGAGTAAGCATGGATCCATGCAGGCGACGATCAATGATCTTAACCATACTATTACAGAAAAAGACGAGTTAATCGCAAAGTACGTTGCTCTCGTCGGTCAAAAGGTTGAAGATTCATCCAAACCAGGCTATATAGATACAAACAAAACTACCACACAAGATTTCATCTATATCGGAGAATGGGGAATTAAGCTTTATATTCCAGATAGTTTAGAAAAAGTATCATATATTTTTCGTAACCAAATTGTCGCTGAGACCGAAGAATTGCCAGCTGGCGAAGTAGAATCGGTCTGTGTATCTGGTATCCCCAGTAGCGTTACGAGAATACCAGAATATTTTCGTAGCGAAGAGTTTAATAGCTTGGGCTGCCTGACTCGCGTACCAGATAACAACCTCGGCGTTGACAGCCAAAAGCGCTCAGTCTATCAAGATGGCACCTACTATTTCTTTTATAGCTCCAATCGTAACACTTTTAGCCAAGATGCCGAAGAAAAAGAGTGGGAATCACAAGCTACCGCTCTCACCCAAGAGCTGCTTACTAAGAATATTACCAAATTCCAAAACTAGCTAGAACTTATTTTAGCTTTACAATATCACTAAAATAATATTTATCATCAACTTTTTTGAAACGATATTGGTAACGATTTGAGGAAGCTTTGTACTTAGCAAAATCCGCTTTTTCTACATTTTGCGCCACTGGCTTAAACAAGTTATCAAAAGTATATAAGCTCCCTTCGGCTTTATCAAAAATAGCCGCTGTTGTCAAAAAATAGATTACATTACCCTCTTCATAAATCTCATCAATTTCTTCCACGATTTGACGGTTAGACGTACTATTGCATTGCATGCTTGGCGTGATAAAGCTATCAGACACGCGGTCATAAGTGAACTCGGCGCAATCATAAGTAAAATTTTGCTTAGTAAAGTATTCAGCATCGCCAAACAAATTCACGAAAGAAGTTTTTAGATCATTTGCTGGCACCATGATGCCCTTATCGGAATCATAGGTAATATTGGAATTTAGACGATTATAGGCCATTGCTAGCAAATAACTCGGCTGAATATCGCTAACTTTATAGTCATCGCTATACAAATAATATGCACTCACCTTGTCTGCATTTAAATTGATCTGTAAACTATCGAACAGATAACCATAGGTACGCTGATACCAAGCTGTGTCTTTCACTACCTCCGAATCGGTTTTGGTGTCGCTCTCATTCTTGTCGTCTTCGCAATTGTTGCTTTGCTCACAGAAAGGCTGCATAAAGTCAAAATACTGTGCATCATACAAGCAATAGCCAAAGTATCCCACCACCACTGCTAGTAGCAGAATCACTACATCACGCACGATTATGCCAATTCTTCGCCTACGCTCTATTTTACGGATTTGTTTGAGGGTGTAATCTTTTAATTCGGAGTGTAGATTCTCTTGAATTGAAGAAATAATTTCAAATTTTACATTTTCAATCTGTTCACGAATATCTGTTTGGAACTCATCATCCAAGAGGCTGCTATTGCTGGCAGCTCTTGATTTCTCATCGACCGCATTACTCGTCTCGGACTCCTTGGGTTTTTCACAGTTTTCAGCATCCTTGCCGCTGGCTTCAGAGTCCTTTTTGTCATCTCTATGGTTTTCCTGCGCTAACTGAGGGTTGCTGTTATTGTCATCCGCCGCCTCATCACTAGAGTTACTTTCAGAAGCGTCATTAGCCAGCTCCTCACTGTTGGAAGCATCAGTCTTCTCCGCTTCAGCAGTAGTATGCTGAGTAGTCTCCTCAACCCGCTCCGCCTCCTCAGCTGTTAGTGGTTTCTTTTCTTCAAGTTCTGCCCTACCCTTTTGCTCCACAGTATCGTCTGCGGACTTTTTTGCATTGTCTGCCATATATTACCTCACTTTTGTAGCCCCATTATAACACGAAGTCTTCTTATCCGTAAACAGTTTCAGGCGGAACTTTCTGATTTAAATTGACTTTTTCATATAAAAAGCTTATACTTATTTTAAATTAATTAAACTTAATTTTGAGAAAACAAGGAATCTTAAAATGACTAAAACAACTGCGAAAACTACTAAATCTAAAAATGTTGCTACCACGCGTATCGTTCGTGAAGCGATCATCCCCGAAGACTATCAGCCGATTAGTATGTGGGGTTACTTTGGTTATCAATTTCTCTTTGCTCTGCCAGTGATTGGCTGGGTTTTGTGTATTAGTTTCGCCTTGATGGCCCACAATCATAATCTCCGTAACTTTGCCCGTTCACAATTTTGCTACTTGATTATCTACATTGTTATTTTTTGCTTGTTGGCAGGGTTTGGTGTATTACAGACTATCCTGCAGTCGCTCGGTATGATCTAATCCATAGACAAAATAGATAATTCGTATATAATAGATTATAATAAAAGGAGAAGATAATGAGTATAGGTTGGATCATTGCAATTGTCGTAATCGCAGTTATTGTGATTTTGATTGGTCTCGTAATTGGGACATATAATAGTTTAGTACATTTGAATGAGCGTGTTAATGAAGCATGGTCGGACATCACCGTACAGCTAAAATACCGTGCTGACCTCATTCCGAACGTTGTTGAGACTGTTAAGGGCTATGCTAAACATGAAAAAAGTGCCTTTGAAGACGTTACTAAGGCTCGTGCTGCCGTCATGGGCGCCAAAGACGTCAAAAGTGCTGCCGATGCCGAACGCTCACTTGAGGGTGCTTTGTCTAAAATCTTCGCTATCGCTGAGGCATATCCAGAGCTCAAAGCCAACACCAACTTCCAGCAATTACAGCTACAACTCCAAGATGTAGAAGATAAAATCCAAGCTGCACGCCGCTTTTATAATGCTGGCGCCAAAGAGCTCAATACTAAGATTAAGACATTTCCGTCCAACATCATTAACAACATGATCGGTCACTTCAAAAATCGTGAATATTTCGAAGTACCAGAAGCCGAAAAGACCACCATCGAAAAAGCTCCTGAAGTTAATTTCGACTAATTTACTAAATGTATAAGCAAATAGCCGCCAATAAACGAAACACCGTATTAATAATGCTGTTTTTCGTCGCCCTTATTGCTGGGATTGGCGCGCTTGTTGCTTATTTTATACATGATTGGTGGATCGCTTTCTGGGTACTGACTATTGCGCTGGTATATGCAGTTATCCAATATTTCCTATCAGCCCAGCTTGCCGTTATGATGACTGGTGCCAAACAAATCAAAAAGAAGGATAACCCTCGACTATACAACACCGTTGAAAACCTTTCTATTGCTACTGGTCTACCTATGCCAAAAGTCTACATCATCGATGATCCAGCGCCAAATGCGTTCGCAACTGGTCGCGATCCAGAGCACGCAGTCGTAGCAGCCACGACTGGACTACTTGATATTATGGATAATAAAGAGCTTACCGCCGTAATGGCTCACGAAATGGCGCATGTTAAAAATTATGATATTCGGGTCTCAATGATTACTTTTGGCTTGGTCTGCATTGTTGGATATATCACTGATCTAAGTGTGCGCATGATTATGTACACTAGCCACAAAGACAGTGATGACAATAGCCCAGTTGGCATAATAGTGTTGTTACTGGTATCTTTTTTGGCACCAATCGCGGCATCGTTAGCCCAGCTTGCCATCTCGCGCGAAAGGGAATATTTAGCCGATGCCTCTGCAGCGCACATCACACGCTATCCCGAAGGCATGATTTCTGCACTGAAGAAGCTCGACACGCATGCCCGTCCAATGCGCCGACAAAACCCAGCTACTGAAGGCTTATATATTAATAACCCCTTACGCAAAGGCGCCATGAATAACCTTTTTAGCACTCATCCATCTATCGAAAAACGCATTGAAAGGTTAGAACATGGCAAAAACACCTTCTAAACCTGCCGCCAATCACCACTCTTCTATTAAGCCTGGTAGCTCCATAAAGTCCAAGAAGCTAAACTCATTTCCCACACGCATTAAGCGTAGCTGTCACGCAGTTCGAAACAAATGGAAAGCTTTTCGTAAAGATCGTTTCATGCCACACAAGACTTTTAAGAGATCTTATCGCGAGGACTATCTTCGTCAGACCAAAACTCCTGGGCTTCTATCTCATGCAATGACAACCTTTCAGCTTATCTTTAAACATTGGAAAACTTTTTTACCTATGATCGGCATTATGTCCGTGATGTATATAGCATTGGTAGGGTTGCTTAGCGAAGATGTCTACCAGCAATTCCAAGATTCCATCGACCAAACCAGTCAAGAGCTGGCCAACGGGAAAATTGGTAATTTCGCTAAAGCTGGACTGTTGCTGCTCTCTACTATCACTACGGGTGGTCTTAGTACTGGTATGGGTGAGGCGCAAATGATTTTTATGCTGCTTCTATTCTTAATTATGTGGCTTGTAACTATATACTTGCTCCGGCATTTTCTAGCCGGTGGCAAACCAAAACTGCGCGATGGATTGTATAACGCCCTTTCTCCGCTAATCTCTACGCTGTTAGTTTTTGTGGTAATTTTTATACAGGCAATCCCTGCGATGCTAGTTGTAATTACCTATTCAGCGGCTGTTGCTACTGGCTTCTTAAATACCCCATTCTATGCGCTGGTATACTTTATTTTTGCTGCTCTCATGATCTTGATATCTGCATATTTACTATCTAGCTCATTAATGGCGCTCGTGGCAGTTACGGCTCCAGGCTTATATCCTATGAAAGCGCTTTTCTCTGCTTCTGATCTCATGAATGGTCGTCGTACGAAACTACTTATTAGATTAGTTTTTCTGCTAGTAGTCATAGTATTAATATATATAGTTACCATGACGCCTATCATCTTACTCGATTTGCTACTTAAGAATGCTTGGGAATGGCTCTATGGTGTGCCAATTGTGCCAATCTTCTTGCTCATTGTAACTTGTTTTGTTTTTATCTATAGCACGGCGTATTTATATCGATATTATCGCTGGCTATTAGACTATCAAGAAAAGTAAATCATCCACGTATGATATAATATTATTAGCTTGTGGAGGTAAAAATGAAAAAAGCAGAAGCCGCAGAACGTATAGCAAAACTGCGTGAACTAATTGATGATTATCGTTATCATTATCATGTTCTAGATGAGTCAACAATGTCTGA
>CAMNUC010000026.1 GCA_946560015.1 uncultured Candidatus Saccharibacteria bacterium
AAGAAAAAACCTAAGAATAAGCAAAGGCAGGGTTAAGCATGGCAAGAATTGCTAGTGTGACCATCCCGAATGAAAAGCAAATTTGGATTGCTTTGACATACATTTACGGTATTGGTCAGACCACGAGTAAAGCCATCCTTGCGGAGGCTAAAATTGAGCCTACCACTCGGGTGAAAGATCTCACCGAGGCTGACATTCAGAAGATCAATGACCTCGTCAGTAACAAATACACTGTAGAGGGCGATCTGAAACGCCTCGTCACCAACAATATCAAACGTCTTAAAGACATTAATTCCTACAAAGGCGTTCGCCACAAAGCTGGTCTGCCAGTCAATGGTCAACGCACCCGCACGAACGCGCGTACTCGTAAAGGTAAAGCTATCGCTGTAGGTGGCGCACAACCAAAAGCAGCAAGTAAGACTTAGTCTAGGAGTTAATCAAAATGTCAGAAGAAGAAAAGAAACTGACCGAGAGCACAGAAGTAGTCGCTGAAACTACCAAAGCTCCTAAGGTCAAAGGAAAGAAAGGCAAACGCGTTGTCAACTCTGGACAGCTTCACGTCCAGGCAACATTCAATAATACCATCGTCACTGTCACCGACAAAAACGGTGGGGCTCTAGCGGCCTCCTCCGCCGGCGCCAACGGCTTCCGCGGTAGCAAAAAAGGCACAGCCTATGCAGCCCAAATCGCTGCCGAAAAAGCCCTTGAGACCGCCAAGCGTGAACATGGTCTAAATAGCGTTGACGTCTACGTCAGCGGTATCGGTCTTGGTCGCGACAGCGCCATTCGCGCCGTCTCTACTGTCGGCATCAAAATTGATAGTATTACCGATGTTACCCCAATCGCGCACGGTGGCGTGCGTCCTAAGGGAGAAAGGAAACCGTAATGGCACGAGATACTTCTCCAATCGTTAAACAAAGTCGCCGCGAAGGTTATGCTTTGGCTCCAAAAGCCCACAAAGTCATGGCCAAGAAAACCGGCATCCCCGGCGAGCATGCTGATATGCGTGTCCGTGGTGGTAGCTTGTATCTTACACAACTTCGCGAAAAGCAAAAAGTACGCCGTCTCTACGGCTTGCTCGAAAAACAATTCGCAAAACTAATGAAAGAAGCCGAAAAAGCCGACGGTCTTGCAGGTGAGAACCTCTTGCAATACCTGGAACGTCGCGCAGACAATGTTGTCTACCGTGCGGGTTTTGCTTTGACTCGTCGCCAAGCTCGTCAACTCGTCTCGCATGGACACTTCTTATTGAATGGTCGTCGCATTGATATTCCGTCCATTCGTTTGAAGCCGGGCGACATTCTTGAAGTCCGACCAAAATCTCAAAAGTCAGAGTATTTCAAAAATCTTGACAACATTGTTAGTAGTGCAGTCCAAACTCCACTCAGCTGGCTAAAATCTGATTCTAAGAAAATGAAGATTGAAATCACCGGCTTGCCAAAGCGCGAAGAGGCTGAAGCCGGCATTAACGAACAGCTAATCGTTGAGTATTACTCACGTTAAGGAGAACATTACATGACTACAAAAGTTATTCACGAAGCTAACTTGGCCGAAGTCAACCGACTAGGTGACAACAGCGCCGAGTTTGTGATTCGTCCACTTTTCTACGGTTACGGGAATACCCTTGGTAATTCTTTGCGCCGAGTTTTGCTCTCAAGTATTAAGGGTGCGGCGATTACATCGTTTAGCATTGAAGGTGCATCCCATGAGTACACCGCCGTTGACGGTATTCGCGAAGATGTCGTCGATATCATGCTAAACCTCAAAAACATTCGTTTCAAATCGCATTCCGAAGAGCCAGTCGAAATCACCTTCGAAGTTAAGGGCAAGGATACTGGCAAAGATGGTGAAGTTCTTGCTAGCAATATCAAATTGCCCGCAGATGTCGAAATTGGCAATCCAGATCAAATTATCTGTCATATCGACGATCCTAACTTCACTCTCAAAATGCGCATTATCGTTGAGAATGGTCGTGGCTATCTCAGCATTGAGAAGTCCAGCGAAGATCGCGTCCACAGCGACATGATCGCCCTTGATGCTGTCTTTAGCCCAGTCTTGCGTGTTCGTTACAAAGTAGAAAACACTCGTGTCGGTCAAGACATGAACTATCAGCAACTAACTCTTACTGTTGATACTGATGGCACCATTACCCCACAAGAAGCCTTTGAAGAAGCTGCTGCGATCTTAGTTAATCAGTACACTGCACTTGCTGGTAGCACTACTGTCGAAAGCGCTCCTGCTCCAGGCGTAGAAACCACCAGCGATGACTCTGGTCTCGCTCTCCCTATTGAAGAGCTCGGACTCTCTGCTCGCACTACCAACGCGCTAATTAATAACGAAATCAAAACCGTTCATGATTTGGTATCACTCTCTGAAGTCGACCTCAAAGACCTCAAAGGTTTCGGTAGCAAAGCCCTGGACGAAGTTAAAGCAAAATTAACGGAGTTACTCTAATGCATCGTCATGGATACAAAGGTCGCAAATTTGGTCGCGAAACCGACCAGCGACGTGCGCTAGAACGTGGGCTAATCAAAGCGCTAATTGAAAACACCGCTATCACGACCACCTTAGCCAAGGCTAAAGAGATCCGTCGTGAGGCCGAAAAGCTAATTACCATCGCCAAAAAAGGCGGCTTGGCTAATCGTCGCATCTTGATTTCTCGTTTAGATGATATCAAGACCGCCGATCTGCTCATGGATAAAATCGCTCCTCAAGTCAAACGCGATTCCGGATACCTCCGGATTGAACGCGCCGGCTTTCGTCGTGGCGACAACGCCGAGATGGCTACGATTAGCTTTGTTGACAACATTGATCTAAAGGAGGGGAAATAAATGAAAGGTGTCACTAAAACTTACAGCCAAAAACCCACCGAAATCAACCGTGAATGGTGGATTATCGACGCCGGTAGCATGCCACTAGGTAAGCTCGCTGTCGTGATCGCTGACAAATTAATGGGGAAAAGCAAAGTTACTTATACCCCACACACCGATAACGGTGATTACGTCATCGTCATCAATGCTAAAAACATCCAAGTTACTGGCAACAAGATGATCGACAAAATGTACTATCGCCATAGTGGATTCCCAGGTGGACTTACCGAGCTCAAACTCGAAGAAGTCATCGAGAAAAACCCATCTGTAGCTATCGAACACGCCGTCAAGGGCATGATTCCTAAGAATAAGCTTGCAGCTGACCGCTTGGCTCGTCTACGCGTCTTTGATGGCGCCGAGCACGCCCATACTGCACAGAACCCAAAGGAGATTAAATAATGGCTACTAAAGATACTTACATTTACGGCTTGGGTCGCCGCAAATCCGCAACTGCTCGCGTCCGCCTCTATAAAGGCAAAGGCGAAATCACTATCAATGACAAGCCTGCACTTGAGTATTTGTCCGGCAATAAAAGTCTACTTGCAGAAATCACCGATCCGCTAGCTCTCGCCGAGAAACAAAACGATTACGATGTTTCTATCCGCGTTGCTGGTGGTGGTCTCGCTGGCCAAGTCGATGCCATCAAATTAGCTTTATCTAAAGCTCTTACTACCGAAATGGCAGATTTGCGCCCAGTCCTCAAGAAGGCTGGCTTCCTCAAGCGTGACCCACGCGAAAAAGAACGCAAAAAATACGGTCTTCGCTCTGCTCGCAAAAAAGAACAATTCTCCAAGCGCTAAGCGACCAATATCGTTCACGAAAATACTTCCAGACTTTTCTGGAAGTATTTTTTTAACTGAGCCTCAGCGTCACGGCGCCTCATACCGCCCAATCTATGCTATAATTATTACATTATGTTACCCAAAGCCCTCACTGACGTCATTGATGCGCTCGGACACTTGCCTGGCGTTGGCACCCGCACCGCCGAACGCTATGCTTATTATCTTTTCAAAAACAGCCCTCGCATCAGCCTCGACCTCGCCGCTACCTTAAGCGTTCTGCATGCCGGCGTCAAAAGCTGTCCGGTCACCTTTGCTCTCATCGACGCTGATGCCGAGGTCTCCGAATTTTACAACGATCCCAAGCGCGACAAATCCACTATTCTCGTAGTCGAAGAACCTCTCGATATCTACGCCATCGAACAAACCAAACAATATACCGGCACCTACCATGTCCTCGGTGGCGCTATTTCGCCCATTGACGGCATTACTGCCGACCAGCTCCACATCAAGGAGCTTCTCAACCGCATCGTGCAAGACAATGTCCAAGAAATCATCGTCGCCACCAACCCTTCTGTTGAAGGCGAATCTACAGCCCTTCTACTCCAAAAGACCCTACAAGAAAAACATCCCGATGTTAAAGTGACTCGTCTTGCTCGTGGTTTACCACTTGGTATTGACCTCTCCTACGCCGACCAAATCACCCTCTCCGCCGCCCTCGAAAATCGTACTAAACTCTAACAAAAACAGACTGACGCATCCTAGCATCACGCCAGTATATTTCTCACCAATCCGCCTCTATTAAAATCGTTCCCACAAAATATGCTCCGAGCATACATGATTATACCCAGAGCATTTAACATCTTACTTAGCTAAATTTGTGCTGCCGTCACTACGACATTCGTCGCGTAAGTACCCGACGACAAGCTCGAGTCCACGCCAATCCCCACCTGAAATGTCGTATTCTCAGCTTCCGCACCCTCATCGGATGTATAGAAAATCTTTGGCGTTGCCGTAAAGGGAACGATACCTTGAAATACCTTCGTGCTGCCATCCGCACAATCATTCGTCAATTCACAAGTACGAATACCCCACGCACTCTTACCCGCCACAACATTCTCGCCATCCGCCACCGTCGGGATCTCTTCCTTCGTAGCTGTAGTCGTAAGTGACGTCGAAAAGCCCTGCGCTGCACTCAGCGCCAAAGTATAAGCCTGATTCGACGATACTGTCGCCGTAAAGCTACCAGTCATCACTTTATTACTATCGGCTTGAATCGTCACCGTACCACCCTCCGGTGTCGTCGCTACATCCAACGTCAATACTGGCTTCACTGTCACCTTAATCACCGGGTTATCTACTACCGGCTCATCACTGCCTTCTTCCGCCTCGGCGAGACACCGCACAGAGTAACCGTAGTAGCGAGGGCCGCTGATGGACGGGTGGAGGTTACCGGAGTTGAAGTACAGGAGGTACGCGTCGGTACCATTAGAGCGTGGAGTAGAAGACCAATAGTTCCCGTAGCTGCCTGCGTTGTAAAGACCACTAGCGTTCAGGGACCCGGCCGGAATAAAGTACAGTGGTGTCTGGCGAATCTTATCATTTACATTAAAACTAGTAATGCTATAGGCATTCATTAGTCCGCCAAAAGAACCACTATTAGTATTGTTGCTCGTTGGTAATTTCCAACCCGTTGGGCAGATGCTTGCACTCGCTTGTCCACTAGTAATAGATCCACCCGTACCAGCTGTAGCGGCATTCCAAGAATAGTAGTTCCCTACGTGGTAGTGTTGACCTTCAGCTGCTGGAGCGGTTGTAGTCCAGTTACCTTTACTAGGGCAAGTCGACATATTAGATAATGAGGCACCACAGTTAGTCCAATCGGTAGCCGATACGTACTTATAGTAATAATTGCCCGGATCCCAAGATTGGACAGCAGTTTGTGTGTTAGACCAGCCAGAGTTAATGTTACCAGTTTTAGTAGCTACAGCACCAGAGAAGTCGCCAGCCTTGATGTTGTAGTCTAGATTCTGTGTCATCCAACAGTTACCATCTTTAAGCTTGGTTACCCAGTAAAGGTTACCGTCACGAGAATCTTTAAGTTGTTTGGTTTCGTTTTCCGCAGAATTGTAACAAATCGCACCATTCATCTCCTGCATCGTATTGATACCAGACAGCGTCCGCGACTCGCCAATCGGCGTACTCACCTCCGCCGCCGATGTCTGTTCGGGGATAAAAGTTAGATAGCTAAACAACCCCATCCCCACCAAGCCAAAGGCTACCATCAGCATCGGCGCCTTTGTCTTCTGTAGTAACTCTTGCTGGATTTTTAGCATCTTAACCTCCTCAATTTATGCTATCTAACTCTTTTTATTTATTTAATTCCGCGCACCGCCACACCGACCAGCACGGCAATCTACAAAACCGTAATCATTCCGTTTACGATTTAACTTATCCCCATTATATCATAAAGTGTACAAGTTAGCACAAGTTCAATAAAAATAAGTTACGGTAAAATAATGGCTTATCATAAAGCAACCGTGCAAACTTTTTATGTTATTCCCGCAAATTCCCAAAACTCTGCTATAATATACTTATGTATCGTCTATCGCTAATCATTAGTGAAATCTACAACAAATACCTCCCCCTTGCCGAGAAAGATGGCATCATTCTCAATCTTGATTTTTCCGACACCACCAAAGAAATTACTGATCCAGATCGCGTCAAAAAGTTCCTCGACGAGCACCTCGGCTCCACCCTACAGCGTTCCGACAAAGGCGAAGTCACCATCGGCGTAGACAAGTCCTCCATCACCATTACTGATTCCGCCACCACGCTTTCTCGCGCCGCCTGCGCCTTACTCAGTAATCGCTATATCGATGTATCTTCGCATGTTGGTTTCGGTACTACCGTTAAAATCTTCTTCAAGCCTCGCGAAATCCTTACCGAGACTCCAACCACTGAGCAACCGCCGGTCAAAGTCGAAGGTATTGCTGCCGATTTCTCCATAGATAATAATCCTAAGCACCCCACCGCCCAGACCGAGCTCAAAGTCGCCGCCAGCGAAGGGAAGAAGCGCGTCGGGCTTGCCGCCAAGCTCAAACTTACCGGCAAAGACAAAACAAAAAGCCCAGTTAAGCCCACTAGCAAAAACAAGGCTAAAAAAGCACCCGTTTCACCAGCTAAATCTGCCGCGGCTTCGCGACGCAAATCTACTGCTACCAAGTCCAAATCTGCCTCTCCCACAACGTCAAAGTCCGCAACCAAACACGGCTCCATTTCCAGCAAACTCCAATCCGCCCGCACCAAGCGTCAACTCGCTGTTGCCGCTAAAAAAGCCGACAAGGAAGTCAAGCGTATCGCCAAGAAAGCTCAAAAACTCGCCAAAAAGTCTCAAAAATCCACCAAGACAATCAAATCGTCTATCAAAAACCCAAAGACCCCCTCAAAAACCAAGAAAAAACTCGAACTGTCCTAATTTTATCCACGTTTTATCCTGCTTATGCTATAATATGATACATATACGGAGGTTATGTATCAATGAAGAATTTTTGGCAGCGTTTCAAGACCTGTTGTTCATGGGAGAATCTCAATCCACTCAACTGGTCTAATGGCGAAATCAAGATGTTCCTTGGCGCATTTTTTGCCATCATGCTACCTATTTATATTTTCATTGGTCTTCAGCCAATTCCCACCGCCAATGCTGATAGTTTACCGCGCCTAGACATAGCTAGCATCAATCTCTCCACTCCAGTCACCACTATCGACCTCACCGACGACCGTCAACTTATTTCTCCTGCTACCATTGCCGGGGTTTACGAAGCCGCTGAGAATAAACTTTTCATCATTGGGCACTCTTCAACCGTCTTCAACGAACTCCATCAAGTAAAGGTTAATGATATTATTGACTACAATGGCAAGCAATACGTCATCCATGAACTTCGCACTCTCCAAAAATCCGATATCAATATGGGGCAAATCCTCCAATCTGAGACCGAACCCACTATCATCATCATGACCTGCGCTGGCACACCACTACCCAATCAAGATGCCACCCACCGTCTCATCGTTACCGCTACACTCAATTAATACTAAAAACCAAGCACCGCATCTAACACAAGATCGCACTCATTCAAAAAGCCACAACGCATCAGACAGCCCACAATTCTTCTTATGCCGGCAACATCACAATCGCCGCATAATACGCCACGAAGGCTACCAACATTATTGCCCCCTCCGCTCGTGAAATTTTGTGCCTCGTCAAAGCGAAGACAAACAGTACTACCGACGAAGCCACCAGCATCACTATATCTAACATCTGAAAACTCGCTGGTGTAATCGTCCCAAAAATCGCCACTGGTATCCCTAGCACAACACAAATATTAAATATATTACTCCCGATAATATTACCTACTACCAAATCCTGTTCACCACGCCTTGCCGCTACGATCGTCGTCACTAATTCTGGCAGCGAAGTACCAAAAGCAATTATCGTCAGTGAGATCAACCTCTCACTCCAGCCAATCGCCGTCGCAATGCTCGTTGAATTCTGCACCACCATTTCGCTCCCCAACACAATCCCCGCCAACCCCAGCGCTACATACAATACCGACTTACCTAGCTTATATTTTGGCTTTTCATCTTTTTCACGATTCTCCTTATGATGTTTCGCCAGAGTAATCAAGTAATACAAAAATACCGAGAAGAACAGCAATACCACAATCGCATCCGCTCGCGAAAACTGATCTTGCCCACCATCTGCCAGAGTCGAATCTAGAAACAATACCGCCAATAACGTCGATATCAGCATACACATTGGCAACTCTTTTTTCACAGTATTTGCTTTAATCTTAATCGGCTTAATCACCGCCGCAATCCCTAGAATCAACAATATATTCAAAATACAACTGCCAATCACATTCCCCAGCACCATGTCTGTACTGCCAGATGCCAACGCCGAAATCGACACCGCAAGCTCTGGCGCACTCGTGCCAAACGCTATAATGGTAAGCCCAATCAACATCTTTGACACCCGAAAATTTTGTGCCGTACTTGACGCCCCATCCACAAACACGTCCGCCCCCTTGATCAAAATAATAAACCCGATTATCAGTAATGGTATATTTAGAAACATTTACTTTTGCTCTTTTTATCTTAATTTAACTTAAGTCTATTTTATCATAAATCCAAAGTTTCGTGTTACAATAAAAACATATGACGGAGGAAGTAACAGCGCCCAAACGCAAAGTTAATATTAATGCAATTATCATTACAGTTGTCGTAATCACTTTAGCACTTATTTTTGGCATTTTGCTACTTATTAGAGGTAGCGCTTTTCATCGGCCTGGTAAAATTGTCTTCCAAGACACCACCACCGAAGAAAACCGCGACTTTGCTAACACCAACCTCACCAATCTCAAGCTCAAAGATGATGTCACAATTGGCGCCATCAGTCTCACCGCCAAAGCCGACAACCCCAATTTTGTATTATATAATATATTACTCCCTGTCACCGACTTCTATAGCACAGCTACAAATATCAGCAGCCAGGACGCCAAGAATGGTACGCTTGTTTCTATTTGGGATCTTAACGCCAGTCAGAAACTTCTCTCTCTCGATGGCAATTATTTCTTGAATTCCTTCGACAAAGGTGCTTTTTTTGAATATTTCACTATCGAAGGCAAAAATCCAGAGGACGCCCAAAAAGTCGTCGACCTCCTTCGCCAAAACATCGCTACTTTTCCCACCAAAGACGAAGTTTTAACTCTCGCCCAGACTGGCGTTACCGCACTCTCCCGCCGCATGAATAGTCGGCTTGATACCGTCAAAGATGCCAAATATTTCTCCGAAAAAATCGCTGACTATCTTAGTAGTTTCGATCTTACCCACGCCAGTAATGAGTCATCTTTCTCTAACCTCGCTAATGGCAGTAATATCTGCTCTAAACCCGCCATGATTGATGTCCTTACCAACATTGGCCTAGACATCGTCGAACTCACCGGCAATCATAATCAAGACTGTGGCGACGCCGATGCTATCGCCACTATCGATCAATACCACAATCTAGGCATGCAAACTTTTGGTGGCGGTATCACTGCTACAGACGCCGCCATCCCGCTAGAAATTAACGCAAAAGGGAACAATATCACCTTGCTCGGGTACAACTTATCTACTGGAGGTTATACTCTCGACAATACACCCGGCGCCAACTTCTACACCGAAGAAAAAGCCCAAAAAGACATCGCCGCCGCCAAAGAACGTGGAGATTTCATTATTGTTGATATTCAATACTACGAATGTAACGAATATGTCGACACTCAAGAAAACACCATTTGCGACGCCGCTGATTCCTCTGCTGGTGATCAAGTCAAATTCTTCCGTAGCCTCATTGATATGGGTGCCAATGTCGTAGTTGGTACTGCCGCCCACCAACCCCAAACTTATGAACTCTACCACGGTGGTGAGATCTACTACGGTCTTGGTAATCTTTTCTTCGATCAAAGCGCTTGGCCTGGTACCACCCGCAGCCTCGTACTTGAGCATTACTTCTGGCGGGGGAACTTACTCCAAACCCGCATCACTCCCACTGTCTACGATGAGAGCTTCCAAACTGAGCTCATGGATGCCGCTACCGCCGCCAGTTTCTTAGAACGCCTAATCAAAGTACGCCCCGCCGAGTAATCCCATGGATCGCAAACGCCAACGCATTATCAATCTCATTACTACTACCATAGTAATCATTGTTTGCATCATAGTTTTGATTATTAGCTTCGCCATCAAAGCCCGTGTCGAACAAAACATCGCTGGCTCCACCAACGATCCTCCCAGCACCCCCAATACAGAAGACCCCGAACAGCCCACTCTACCTGACGCCAACGAAATCACCGAAGCTAAATTTATCGACCTCCAGCCCACTATAGACAAATGGCTCACCACCATCAACCGCGAGGAAAAAGTCGGTCTTATGATTTACGACCTCAATAACAGTCGTGTCGCTGCTAGCTATCACGAAAACGAGGTCTTTAACGTCGCCTCCATCTATAAACTGCTTCTTGCTTATGATGGATATCGCCAGATTACCATTGGCGCCGAACGTGAAGATGACATCATTGTTCAAGATAGCGACAAAGGTCAGCTCACCCTCTCCCAATGTCTTGATCTCATTATTCGTGAATCCTACAATGGCTGCGCCGATCCTATGCGCGCTGATTATACCCGCTCCGCTCGCATTAATAGTCTCATTCGTAATTTCGAAATGGATGATACAACCAACCTTGGTCTTCAATCTACCGCCGCTGACATCACCAAGCTCTTACGCGCCTACTGGCGTCACTCCGACCTTGCTCAAAGTCTCTGGAATAAGCTTAGCGACTCCATGCTCAATCAACCACCCACTAGCACCAGCGACCACCCCCTGTACGACTGGCGACAAGGTCTACCAGCCGGCTTCTCCGACAAAGTCAATGTATATAATAAGGTTGGCTGGGAACGCAATGACACCGATACGCGCTGGAATACTTACGCCGACGCCGCTATCCTTGACTTTGTCGAGCTCAAACATCAATATACAATTGCAATCCTCACCAGCAACCTCTCAGATCATAAGAAAATCTCTCAGTTAGGTCAAATGATCGAAGAAACCGTTACTATGCAAACCGATGGTATCGTTAAATAATTTACAACACATAAAACCCAAAAAACCAGACTTGTACAAACATAAAAGTTAAGGTACAATAAAACTGCGTTAAGTTTATAAAACATATAAAAAGTTTTGTTATGATGTCATGCGAAAGAATGGCATCATGAGATAAAGTATGACACAGCTGCTTCTACTGTAACTGTTTTATAAACTTTAACGCACCCTCATGGTGCCATTTTTATTTGTATCGGTGACGCAATATAAATAAAACTTTGGCACTCC
>CAMNUC010000027.1 GCA_946560015.1 uncultured Candidatus Saccharibacteria bacterium
GAGGGCTACGCCCGTCTATCGTAAAGCCCCCGGCTAAGCCGGGGGATGGTTACTTGGTTCGCTAGAATCTTAAGAATAGGCTGATAAGATGGCGGGTGTTTAAGCTGTGATGAGTTGCTGAGCGCGGCGGATCATTTCGTTGGTTTCGTTGGTAGTGATGACGTAAATTGGCTTAGAACTGCTAGCAGCGATGTTGATGTGACGGTTAGTACCAAGACCATCGCTATTTTTAGTATCACTAAGCTTGAAGCCAAGATAACCGAGCCCGGTGACGATATCATGGCGGATTTTGCGCAAATCTCATTATGTCTATAACACGGAGACGATTTGGTCGCTGGCACTGGAACTGTCGTCGGGGAGATTTAATATTTATTCGGATACGGCAATGGGGCAAAAACAGGAGAAATTTGGGTTTTAGGGGTTTTAGGTGGCGATGTCGGAGTGGTGGGGCTTGACAAAATTAACATTCTGTGCTACAATGGTAGATAGAGGTCTGTTGAGGACCTCTGGTTGACTGTGGCCGGTATAATCCAAAACAGAGTACTTTGAAAGGGTGAGGGTATGAAAATTGCAATTTTAGCCATTGGCGAGAGTCGCCAGACCGCAGCGCCGTTTGGAGAGCGGATTTATGAGACGATTCCCTGTTTCATTCCGCGCACAGATAACGATGGTATCAACGTAAGCGTCATTAGCACCGATATTGCATCAGTGGATTTGGCGCTTAAGAAGGGGGTAGCACCATTGCCAGAGCTGTTCGTGCAGGCTGATCGGCGTATGATAGTATCGGCTGACGACGCCGCCAGCCGATACCTAGACGCTTTAGGAGAGGCGTTGACACAGGCATATAAGCGTTACCAAGTTAGCGCCGAGCAGATACCGCAAATCCTGCAAATGAACCAAGCCATTGCAAGAAGATGTCTACGCTTAAACCTGACGACAGTTACATTCTTGGCAGCGGGTCCGAGCAGCGAAAGCGCTCTGGCGGAACGCATCAGCAAACGGCCTGGTTTCAGCGTGCATACGATGGAACGGCACGCTTCTATGCAGTTGCAAAATAAGCTCTTTGAGGCGGCGGTCGATGTGGCGGTTAATGCTGGCCGCAGAGGCCTGACACGAGAATTCCGCAAAATGCTGAATGCGCTGGTCGGCAAGATGGCGCAAGTGGTGGTCATCGACGGTGATGTTGCGGGCGATGTAGTGCCGGAGATTAATGCCGACAACGAACTGCCCGTGGTGCTTGACGCGCAAGACGTTTATGTACAAGCTATCAGCGATTGGGCTTTGACATACAGGGCCAGTAACACCCCCCCCCCGTTGCTATTTTAGCAACACCCAAAGCCTCCAGTGGCTTACTGGAGGCTTTTTCATGGGGTGGGTTTGTTAGTCTTTGTCGACGATCTCGCCTTCGACAGGTTCGGCACCGTCATTGTCGGATTTGGTGTCTTCTTCGGGTTTAGATTCACCGGCCTTGGCGTCAGTGGTAGTGTTTTGGTACATCTTAGCACCGATAGGCATGAGGACTTCGTTTAGGGCTTTCTCAGCGGCTTCGAGTTGGTCTTTATCAGCATTATTATCCTCCAAAGTCTTTTTCGCCTCGGCGACAGCGTCTTTGATCTTCTTGACATCGTCTTCGGAGATTTTGTCTTTGTATTCGTCAGGCATTTTGTCGGCTTGATAGATGGCATTCTCAAGTTTATTCTTAGCATCAATGGCGTCGCGCTTCTTCTTGTCTTCTTCGGCGTGAGCTTCGGCTTCTTTTTGGGCTTTTTCGATGTCTTCTTTACTCATATTGCCGGAGTTCTGAATAGTAATACTTTGTTCTTTGCCAGTTCCCTTGTCTTTGGCGGTGACGTTCAAGATGCCGTTAGCGTCAATATTGAAGGTAACTTCAATCTGAGGGATACCACGAGGAGCAGGAGCAATACCATCTAAGATGAAGCGGCCGAGGGATTTATTATCGGCGGCCATTTCGCGTTCGCCCTGGAGAACATGGATCTCGACCTGAGGCTGATTATCAGCAGCAGTGGAGAAAACTTCGGACTTGCTGGTTGGAATGGTAGTATTGCGTTCGATAAGCTTGGTAGAGACGCCGCCCATAGTTTCGATACCGAGAGAAAGCGGAGTAACGTCAAGCAAAAGGACATCTTTGACATCACCTTGCAGGACACCACCTTCGATGGCGGCACCAACAGCCACAACTTCGTCAGGGTTGACGCCTTGCATAGGATCTTTGCCGAAGATTTTTTTGACTTCCTCGACCACGGCAGGCATACGAGTCATACCACCGACCATGACAACTTCGTCGATATCTTTGGCGGTGAGTTTGGCGTCTTTTAAGGCCTTCTCGACTGGCTCGGCGAGGCGAGCGAGGAGCGGTTTGACGAGCTCTTCCATCTTGGCACGGGTCAAAGTGTACTCAAAATGCTTCGGTCCATCGGCGTCAGCAGTTAAGAATGGTAGGTTAATCTCGACGGAAGTGGTGCTGGAGAGTTCCTTTTTGGCTTTCTCAGCTTCGTCTTTGACGCGTTGCATAGCAGCAGCGTCGTCACGAATGTCAATGCCGGATTCTTTCTTGAACTCGTCGAGCAAGAAGTTGACGATGACGTTATCGAAGTCTTCACCACCGAGATGAGTGTCGCCATTAGTGGACTTTACCTCGAAGACACCGTCACCAATATCGAGGATAGAGACATCGAATGTACCGCCACCAAGGTCGAAGACGGCGATTTTCTCGTCTTTTTTGCTTTCAAGACCATAAGCGAGAGCGGCAGCAGTGGGTTCGTTGATGATGCGACGCACCTCAAGACCAGCGATTTTGCCGGCGTCTTTGGTGGCTTGGCGCTGGGAATCGTTGAAGTACGCTGGGACGGTGATGATGGCTTCGGTGACTTTCTCGCCTAAGAAAGCTTCAGCGTCAGCCTTGATCTTAGCAAGAATCATCGCAGAAACTTCTTCTGGAGTGTATTCTTTGCCGTCCATTTCGACAGCGACACCGTTGCCCTTCTTGACGATCTTGTAAGGCATAATATCGAGGTCACGTTGGACTTCTTTGTCGTCGAATTTGCGACCAATTAAACGTTTAATACCATAAATGGTGTTGCGAGGGTTAGTGACGCGTTGACGCTGGGCAACTTTACCGACGAGGCGGTCGCCTTTTTTAGTGACGGCGACGACGGACGGAGTGGTGCGGTCACCCTCGCTATTAGTAATAACCTCTGGTTTGCCAGCAACCATGTATGCAAAAGCGGAGTTGGTGGTACCGAGGTCAATGCCGATGATTTTTGACATATAATTCCTTTCCAATTTGTTTCTTAACCTAATCTTATTCAATTATATAGCGTTAGCACTCATGTGTCAACAGTGCTATTGTAGCAAATTGGCACTCTAATGTCAAGACTGCTAATATTGTCTGTGTTGATTGGAGGAAGGAAGATTCCGGGGCGCTAAGAAGAGCCCCCAACGGGGGCTCTTGGGGCTCATACTTCGTGAAAATAGATACCATGAAATTCTTCTACCGGTAAAACCCAATACTCGGGGCCATTTTGGCGGCGCCTACCGGCAAGATGACCCTTGTGGAGTTTGTTGAAGAGGAGATCGTTGCAATTGCAAAGCTGGTAGCTGCCATCATGACTGGGGCGCAATCGGCGAATTTCGCGGATGCGAACGGTGGCAATAGATGGGAGGAGAGAGTCTTGCGAGGCTTCCTCCAAGGGTGGATCTTGTCGGGATTTCTCAAGATGAAAATCCACTGCGCAAATGCGATTCTTGTTGTGGTGAATCGAGGCCTGCGATGGAGTACAGGGATGAATACGAAAATGCAGATCCCCCTCTAAACCACGAAGCCGAACTACGCGGTAGATCTGCGGATCATTGAAAAAGCCAAAAATGAACAGTAGCTCGTCGCGACTAGGGCGCTGCCGATACATCACCGCGCCAAGATAATAGCCTTGGTAAGAGATGCAGTCACTGGTATCAAGGAAGGAAAGGATACGGCAGAATTGGCGAGCATCGAGGGCGCTGAAGCCAAGGCGGCCTTTGGGCATAACCATGTTGGTATGAGAGTGATCGAGGGTGTTTTGGAAACTATGCTGCAAAGCAATACGGAAATCACGACAATCGTCGTAGGTGTCGCCGTAGGACAGCAGGTTGAAGCGAAGCGGATTGTTGGGGTCAAGCAGCATACGAAATTCATCAGGCGAGCGCGGTAAGCGGCCATGCAGCGCGTTGCTCCAATGACGAGTTTTACTGCTAGTCACAGCGTAACCCGGGTCAGAAAGATCGCGTTCGTAGCTGCGGAATAGCAAAGTCTTTTGGCTAAGCATGATGATTCTCCTTTTTACAAAGTCTGAGACGTAAGGTACGAGGTGAACATCTCTGCTTACAGTTTACTACAGATAATGGGGATTGTAAAACCCTTAAGAGAACATGTTATAATATAAGTAATGAGGACTAGGCAACAATCAAAAACAGCAAAGGCACCACATTGGCGGGAAGTTTTTTCTGAGCCGGTCGACGAGCCAGAGCTAAAGCTGACAAAACGGGCGGTTTTTAACCAATTAGTGCTGATCTTTACAATTGGATGTATCTTTGGAACGTATTGGGAAGAGATTATGCACCTAGTGACGAGCTTCTGGGCGACAGGCGTACCAGAATGGGAATCGCGCAGGGGGCTAGTATATGGGCCATTTAGCCCAGTGTACGGGATTGGGGCGGTGTTGATATATTTGATATTCTATTTGCCAAGGTTTAAGGCATGGGTGTGTTTCGTGGGTGGAGCGATTTTTGGCGGGATACTAGAGTATATGTTGAGTGTGCTGCAAGAGTGGATTTTTGGAACGATTTCCTGGGATTATTCGGATAGACTGCTAAACATCGATGGGCGGACGACGATTCCCTATATGATAGTGTGGGGTGGGCTAGTGATGATTTTTGCGCAAATAGTGTTGCCGTATCTTGGTAAGGTCTATCAACAGATCAAAGAAGTAAACATGAACCGAATCTGTATAGTGCTGGCAGTATTCTTGGCTTTCAATATTTCGATGTCAGTGGCAGCGGTACTGAGGCAAAGTATGCGTCACGAGGGCAATCCAGCGGACAAGAGGATTGAGATTTTCTTAGACGAACGCTTCCCTGATGAGCGATTGCAGCAGATTTACAGCAATACTAGGGAGAGGGAGTAGCATAGAGAGCCTTGTGCGTGGATATACATGGGACTAGGTGAGGGCTAGTGAAAACGGGGTGCAACCTTGTGTTTTGTCAAAATAAGCATAGTTAGTATTGACTTTTTAGCAAATGTGTGCTACAATATATAGTATAAGGTAGTGAAGCTACCTTAGCACAACGCAGTTTGAGATGGTTTGGAGTCTGATTTTGAGGAGGTATTTTTATGAAAAAGATTACCGAAACCGCCCTGCTTCTGTTTTCTCCTGTTGTCATTGCCTGCCACATCGCCTGTTTTTTGACGGGACATGGGATGGCCGGCTTGGTGGGAAGCATCGTTCACGCCATATATGTGGTGCTAATTCCATACAACCAGCGCCACGGCGTCTTTGGCAACCTTAGTACGCGTCACAAAGGGCTCTGGTGCCTCTATGTTACCTTTGCCGTCCCGACAGGTGCAGCAATTGATTACAGTATCGCACGGTTTGGTTGGTTAAGCATCATTGCAAACAGTATAGTCCTGTGCACATCAACCCTATTGCTTATGGCTGACATGTATCTGGATATTAGACTTTCTCGTGCCTAAGCCATCTCGCAAGCGCCCTTCCAAGGGCGCTTTTCTTATGTTACAATGTGGGAGTAGAACAATTTTCTAAGTAGTTTAGCAAAATCACATGTTATCTTATTTTAGAAAGGATTGGTAGAAGTTGAAGAAAATTGAGCTTCACTGCCATTTTGATGGCTCCTTAGATGTAGGATTTGCGAGTCGTCTCATGCAGGAGGACGTAGCGTCCCAAATGATTTGTACTGGTGCAAAGAGCCTGGCTGAGTACCTGGAGAAGTTCACTCTGCCGATTCAACTGCTGCAGACCGAGAGTAATTTGGAGCAGTTTAGCTATTTGCTTGCTAAAGATCTGGTGCGTGACGAGGTAATCTATGCGGAAATCCGTTTTTGCCCGCTCCTGCATACTTCTCAGGGTCTTACTCCCAACCAAGTGATTGCTGCGGTGTTGCGTGGATTGCGACGCGTACCTGAAGTCAAAACAAACCTCATTCTCTGTATGATGCGTAATTTTAGCTTCAGCGAGAATAACCAAATTATCAACGTTGCTCTGGAATGGCTAAGGCGTGGGGTTTGTGGTATCGACCTGGCTGGCGACGAAGCTAATTATCCGACGGATACGCCAGATTTTGCAGAACTTTTCCGTCGTGCCGGTATTAGCAGGATTCCTTTTACTGTCCATGCGGGCGAGGCAGACGGGCCAGAGAGCATCAAGGCGGCGTTGCGATTCGGGGCTTGGCGGATTGGACATGGGGTTCGGGCGATTGAATCGGATGGCGTAATTAGCCGGCTCAAAAGCCAGAAAATTGCGATTGAGGTCTGCCCGAGGAGCAACTTCGACACTGGCGCTTATCAGGATGTCAAGCAATATCCGGTCAAAAAATTGTTGCAGAAGGGTGTGATGGTGACGGTGAACACGGATAACCGTACCGTTTCTAACACTTCTCTGGAACAAGAATACCAGCTGCTCAAAAGTGAATTTGGTTTTACCGACCTTGATCTTTTCTTTTGCAATATGCATGCTGCTTATAGCGCCTTTATCTCCGCGGGTGAGAAAGTAGCCTTACTAGAGGAGTTAGTGCGCGATTTTGAGTCGCTCCGAAAGTGAGCACAAAAGCGCCCCACTGATTGGGGCGCTTTTTCTGGATTTAGGCTTTTGAGCCCGATTTTTGGAATTCTGACTTGGGGCAATGAGCCTGAACTTGGTAAGATTGTGGATTATTCTACATCGCCATTCAAAGTATCGGTGGGATTGTCGCCGTCAGTATCATCATGCTCGGTGATAGCGTTAAGCAGAGAGTCTTCTGCGTTTTTGCGCTTTTTCTTCTCTGGAGCTTTGGCGAGCTCGATATCGATGTCATAGCCGGTCAATTTTGACGCGAGGCGGACATTTTGACCTTGACGACCAATGGCGATAGACTGCTGATCTTCTGTAACATAAACCTTGGCCTTATTGCCTTCGATTTCTACGCGAACAACTTCAGCTGGACTGAGGGCTTCGCGGATGTATTCTTGAGGGTTGTCGCTCCAGTTGATGATGTCGATTTTTTCGCGATCACCGATTTCGTTCATGATGGCTTGTACGCGTACGCCGCGACCACCAACAAAGGTACCGACTGGATCAACGCCAGGATTCTTAGAGGCGACAGCAATCTTAGTACGGCGACCAGCTTCACGGGCGATGCCGCGAATCTTGACCGAACCGCTATCTAGCTCTGGGACTTCTTGGCGGAAGAGGTACTGGATAAACTCGGTGTTGCCGCGGGAAAGAATTAGCTGTGCGCGAGCATCATCATGTTCGACGCCTTTGAGATAGACGCGAATACGCTCGCCAACGGTGTAATACTCACCGTCGATCTGCTCACTCTTAGGCATAATACCGCTGGCGCGGCCCATATCGACGCGGACAATCCTTGGGGTAACTTGGGAGACTACGCCGTTCATGACGGTGCCAATCTTATCTTCAAACTCTGCTAGAACAGCATCACGCTCTGCCTCACGCAGGCGCTGAACTACGACTTGCTTGGCAGTCATGGCGGCTACGCGACCAAAATCTTCAACATCATATGATTCTTCGATGATATCGCCAATCTCGGCATCTTCCTTGACTTTCTTGGCCTCGGTTAGCGGAATTTCGGTGGCTGGGATGTAAGCAACGTCATCTTCAACTACTTCGCGACTAACATAAGCCTTGGCGGTACCGTCTTTGGTATTTAGCACGGCGCGGACGTTCATGTCTTTCTCACCATGATCGCGGCGCCAGGCGGCGGCGATAGCCATCTGGATAGCATCGAGTACGGCTTCTTTGGGTAAGCCTTTTTCTTCGGCGATGATATCCACCATCGCAGTCATTTGTTTGAGGTCTAAACCTTCCATTTTGATCCTTTCGTTTATATTCGACTGGGGAGGTTGGATTCTAGTGCAGTTTCTGCAAAGTTGGTTACTAAAATGTTTCGTATTGGTGGTAAGCATCCCCCAAATACGAAAAATCCGCCCCTCTCCGGGTCGGTCAATATCAGTATATCTTTATTATAGCGCAGATTATCTCCGTGTCAAGAGGTGTCGGCTGATTGTTGGCAAGATGGCGTCAGGTAGGCAAAAACCGACCAATATCTAGAAAAATGCAAAAGCGCCCCATTCAAGGGGCGCTTTTTGAGATAGTTTTAGTAGGCGTAAGAGTCGCAATAAATGTAGTTGTCGCCATGAGTACCATCATGCGTGGGGTGATTGAAATCTTTGGTGGCACCAGTATAGAACCGGATTTCAATAGTACCGTCACGAAAGCTCAGATCTCCACCTGCTGATGAATACTCAGTGCTGCTGTTACCGTAGATTAAGCTGAGGTCATCGAGCGCAGTGAAGTCGAGGCTGGCCACCAAAGTATCGGTGCGGTCATTGATCTTAATGAGAGCAACAAGCTTACCGTTTTCTCCGGCTTTGACGGTACGAGGGTAGAAAAATCGAACCCCGATGCGATTATCTTCCATTCGCAGATGAGCACATGAGTAACTCGACAGACTGTATTCAAAACAGTCCTTCGGGATATCCAGACGGAACCGATAGACGGTATCCTCGGACAGTTCAATGCTCCCCAGAGGCTCACCACCGTATTCGGACATAAAGCAGGTAGTAATGCCGCTAAGGACAGTGAAATGATCGGGCGGGGTGAGTGCAAGTTCATCGATGAGGTCGTTCAGCCTGGCGGATTGCTGGGCGACAGTGTCGGTGGCTACCTTGAGCTGATTGGCCTGTTGGACGACGGATTCTTCGACGCTGGCTGCTCCGCGCTGCTCGCCGATAAGGAACCCGGCAAGACCGCCGAAGATGGTGAGCGCGAGGATTAGGAACGTGAGACAACATTTCTGAGACTTTTCCATGATCATACCTCCTCAAAATCAGATGTCAAACTATCTCAAATTGTGATGTGCGAAGATAGTTGACTATCTTATATTTCCATTGTAGCACAGAATACTATTTTTGTCAATAATGCTTATTGTTTTTACAGGGGCATTTTGGCAGTAATTCCCTCTTTTCTGCTGGAGAATGTGGTGGAATGATTGCGCTTTTGAGAAATAAGCATAAGAGCTATTGACTTTTTGACCAAGGTGTGCTACAATAGAATTGTGGACTAAGCATAAGCATTAGATCCATAGAATATTAAAAAGATGATAGCAAGTGCTGAGCACGGGGCTGTTATCTTGAGAGAAGGGGGTTCTCGTATGTTTAACGAGAAGAACAAGAAAAACAATATGCCCTGGGAGGGCGAACCCAAGCGTCTTAACCTGAGAAAGCCGATCCAACTGGGCCTTGTCTGTGCGATGGCATCGTTGGTGGTGTTTACCGCCTATCATGCTACGACGAAAGACATGCCGGCCGAGCCGGGAGTGCCTGGAGTAAAAGACATCACTCAGAGCACCGGATACATTGGCAATGCCATAGCGGGCGCCGGTAAAAACGTCGAGGACGGTCTGGACGCAGTTGGCGTATTTGATGAGCAATACGAACTGCGGGTGAACTTCGTTGACGAAAACGGCGACAAGCTGATTCCGAGTGCACCAACTTGGTACCGGGCGGGGGAGTTTTATTGCTTCCCTACTGAGGCCATTGCCGGATACGTGGCTAGCCAGAACTGGTACGAAGGCGAAATGCCTAACCATGACGTGAGTATACAGATCGTTTATTATATGAAGGATTCTGTGCTCGCGAATGGCGTGCGGCCATCGCTGGAGTTGCTGCAGGTGCGCTGTGTAAACTCTGTTTATGCTGAGGACGGCAGTGAGGTTGCGCTTCGCGAATCTCTGCCTGCCAAAGGCGGAGCAAACACACGCTACCGGTATTTGAAAGACGTGACTTTGCCTAACGTGGCCTACCGAGATAAGGAACAGACCGGCTATTACCTTGAGTATGCTGGCGCACTATTCCTGGTCAAGGAGAATGGCGATGTAGTGGCGGTGAAGCCCCGCCCGTTTGCAGTTCACGGTAGCGTTGGCATTGACTCCAAAACTGGCGAATATGTCAATATGGCGACAGAAATGCCTCAGACCGAACCGGTAGACGCCGGTTTTTGAGAATGATGCGCCTGAAGCTAATTAGGGCTGCTACTTGCATCATTTTTAGCACATTATCACAGAATATGCGGTCTCCTATGGGAGGCCGCTTTTCTTGGACTGTGGAAGATTAATACGGATCTGGATGAAGTTAGTGGCTAGGGATAGATGAGCTGCGGATAATTGGGAAAATCTGTTTGGAGACCAAAATAGCGCCACTATCGGGGGGGCGATAATGACGCTGTTTTGGTGGCGGGAGTTGGATTTGAACCAACGACCTTTTGGTTATGAGCCAAACGAGCTACCAGGCTGCTCTATCCCGCGACGTACTTACTACATTATAACGCAAATAAGAAAAAATACAAGAAGTTTTTAGGATTTTAGTGGCACTTTGTGGGGCTTGGGGGATCTTTGAGAGACTTTGGCGGAGGTAGACGGGTGATTTGAGTGCGGGATGATAATGGCTTTTTGGAGAGCACCTCGCTGGAAAACAAGATAGAGGAGGGGCGGCATGAGATAAATTTGGAGGGCGTTGGGGAGACCAGAGAAGAAATTGAGAGTAATAAGATAAGCAATGACGAGAGTGAGGAGTAGTGGTCGGACGGGGTGATACCAGAAATGGTTGTCAGCCTTCCCTGCCTTGGCGGAGCGACCGTCGAGGAATCTGCGGGGAAAAAGATTTGGAGCAAGAGCAATAAGGAGCCCAAATAGACAGAGTATAACTCCAACCAAGCCAGTTTCTAGTAGGAGGCTAAAACCTTGGTGTTGGACGATTTCTTTGGGGGAGGTGACACGGTCGGGGTAGGCGTTGTGCATAGCAGTACCAGCACCACCAAGACCGACACCGAAGAAAATGCGAGCAGGGTTAGTAATCCAGGTCTGGATGGCGGTTTGATTAAGAGAGAGGCGGATATTAGTGGATTCAGGAACGTAGCCATCAAAGGATGGCTGGGTGGTAGGGTTTTCCACTGGTTTTGCACAGTCTGTGGGTGAGTTTTGCACATCTTTTCCACAGTTTGACTGGTTGTTCTCCACAGTTGTGGTGGAGTTTTCCACAGAGCTAGTAGTTCCCTTGGGGCGGAGATCGATTAGGCCGAGCGAAAGCTGATGGATAGACTTGGTAACACCAGAAACGAAGGTTTCGGTAGTGGGGCCAACAGCAGCAAAAGTCCCCTGCAGTGCGAGAGAAAACAAGAAGCTGACAACAGGGATAGTGATGAGGCTCCAACGAAACTCCTTGTGGAGAAGCGCAAAGATAATTA
>CAMNUC010000028.1 GCA_946560015.1 uncultured Candidatus Saccharibacteria bacterium
ATGTGTAACTTAACAGAACCCCCGGACAATCCGGGGGTTTTCTGGTAACAAAAAGAAAGCCTCCGGGGTGAACCGGAGGTTTTCTAGTTAATAATTAGATCTTGAGAACTAATTATTTGTTTGCACGGCGTGCATTGCGATAAGCAACTACACCTGCACCTGCTGCAGTAAGAGCAGTAGCGATACCAGCAACCATAGCTAGAGTGGTAGAAGCAGAAGCTTCAGTGTTGGATAGGATACCAGTGTCTGGAGCAGATGGGTCTTTTTCGTCATCTGGTTTGTTGGTGCCGTCACCGGTGCCGTCAGGATTGACTGGAGCTTTGCCGTCACGATAGTTCTTGATAGCAGCGTTGAAAGCAGCTACATACTCGACAGCTTTGTCGTAATCAACAGCTTCACCGCCATTAAAGTTGATTTTGTCGAAGTTTTTCTTTGCTTCAACAAGTGGTTTGATGACGTTGAATTTTGGAGTTTTCTTGGCGACAGTCAAGAACATGTTGAATTGTTCTTCAGGAGTACCCTTCTTCCAAGCATCACTCTTCTGCATGTCTTCAGAAGCTTTTTTGTCGATGGTCTTGAGGCGAGCATCGGCGTAGTTGGCTGGAGTGAAGCCACCAATAGTTGCGTAGGTACTGCTGTATTTGCCTAGCCACATCTCGGTGAAGTTGATAACAGACTGAAGCTCATTAGTAGCGCTTTGTACGGTTGCGCTGCTACCTGCAGCGATGTAGTTACCGGTGAGGGTCGCTTTATTGTTGTTGGCGGCATCATATAATGCTTTGACATTGTTGTAAGCAGTCTTGACATCAGTAACTTCTGCCAACTCAGGAAGCTGGTTGAGGGTTGCCTGAGCGAGTGTACGTCCGCTCTTGAGGTAGTCATAAACTTTTTTGCTATCAGTGTCTAGGTGATAGCGATAGAGTGCTGTGTAATCATTAGCTTTGGAAGTTTCATACAAACGATCGTTGAATTTTTCAGAATCGCCGTTGACGTATTCACGACCGTTAACACCATTCCACTTACCAGTATTGTAGAGATCGAGCATGGTTTTGCCAGCATCCTCAAGACCTTTGGTGATTGACTCGACGTCAGTGTAAAGGCCCTCGTAAGCAGTAACATTCTCGAGCTGGTTATAGGCTTTGTTAGATGTCTTGACTTCTTTGTCGAGGTTCTTTTGCAATTCAGTGACATCTTGGTCAGCTGGATAATTAACTACAGTAGCATAGGTGCTTGCGACTGGAGCAATAACACCCAAACCCAATGCAAATGCTAATGCGAGAGCAGCCAAAACTTGACTTTTCTTCATTATATTCTCCTTAATGAATTAATTGTTAACTACTTCTCATTTTACGCAATAAAAAAAAAAAATGTCAAGCGTTTTTGTGGACTTTTTGGAGATTTTGGCTCTTTTTTGTACGAAAATGGGTGGATTTTTGACAAAGTTCCCTGTTTCTGGAAGAACTTTAAGGTTATTTTAAGGTTGTGGACAGGCGTGAGAAATGAAGGATTGGGGACTAATCGATTTTGAAGACTATTTTGTGGTAGAGGTTTTGGATGGGGGTCATATTGCCAGCGAAAGCTTCCCTGTCGGCGCGGAGAATTTCGTTGCGAGAGGCTTGAGCATAATCTAGGAGGTAGCCAGCATTTCGCGCTAACAGTACTAGAAATAGCCGGGTAGTACGACCATTCCCTTCACGAAACGGGTGCAACGCGTTGAGTTCTGCCGCATAATAGGCAAGCTTGGCTGAAAAATCTTCTATGGGTAGCTTCCGAAGATATTGGTCTTTAGCGAGCTCGCTGAAAATGCGGTTTGCCTCAGGCAGAATGAAGTCGGCATAACAAAAAGGTACGGAGCTATCCGGCTTGGAAATGTTGACGGTGCGAATTTTGCCGGCAAATGGATAAATAGTATCAAATAATTGCCTATGTATATCTAGTAGACAAGCGATATTGAACTCTAATGGGTGATAATTTGCTAAAACTTGACCGATTTTCTCGTCGGTGATGCGATATTCGGTGCTCACTAGCTCCTCTGCATCGGTAATACCAAGTTTATTAGTGAGAATACCGTCGGTTTCTACGAAATATCCGGATTCCATGTTTATTTTTTGCGCGAAAGGGCGGATTTGAGAATGCGCTTATAGGATTCCTTGAAGTCGGCGCCTTCAACTTCCATGCTGCGAGCCATGCTGCGAGCCATGCGTGCTAATAGTTCTTCTTTAGACATATTATTATTATACCATGATTGATATGGCTGTGTATTAAAACTCCCGCTAATACCTTAGACGATTACTCTAGAACGAGTAGATATAAATAAATTAAATTAAGGATTTGATGTTTGGATATCAAAGCTCAATACTAATTTGGTGTTCCTTAGCAATCTTCTAAGGTATTAGGGAGAGTTTGAGGAGGAGAAGGGCGGATGGTGAGGGGAGATGCGGTATGTGTGATGTGTGGGGAGTTTGAAGGTTAGAGAAAGGTACGATGGGAGAAGCCCCAGCTAGGCCAGGGCTTCCCGTTGGTTTACTCTTTGGTAAATTACTTATTTACGGCTAGAGCGGCGTGCATTGCGATAAGCAACTACACCTGCACCTGCTGCAGTAAGAGCAGTAGCGATACCAGCAACCATAGCTAGAGTGGTAGAAGCAGAAGCTTCAGTGTTGGATAGGATACCAGTGTCTGGAGCAGATGGGTCTTTTTCGTCATCTGGTTTGTTGGTGCCGTCACCGGTACCGTCACCGGTTGGTTTGCCACAAGTACCACCAACGTTTGGCAAGGTCTTGAGCTCAACACCCATGTTATTGTTGCTGGAAGCTTTGGTAGCGTTAAAGAATAGAGTGGCAAGCTTGGTAATGATGCTCTTGTTGCTTGGTGCGAAACCGTCATTGACGATGGTGGAAGTGTCAGGATTGCTTTGCTTTTCAACCTCATCAACTAAGAGGTACCATTGATTGTTATAACCTTTAACGATAGCCGTATTGTTCACCAAGCTCATCAAGTTGGCGACTGGGTCAGTAGAAGCAACAGCTAATTCAACGGCGTTGTGAGTGTTGGTTTTGCCGGTTTCGATGTTGCCATTCTTCTGCCAGTTCTTGAAGTTGAGCAAAGCAGTCTTCAAATTATTGATGGCGTTCAATAGCTCTGTGTCATCATTAACCAAACCAATCATGATCGCGTATTTGCTGTAAAGAGTAGCATCACTCCAGGTGCTGCCGTTAACGGACTTACCGCTAACATAGTCTTGCATTTGCTGACCAGTCCAAGTGGAGTTCAATGGGAAGTTGCCATCAATAGCATGGATAGCTCTTGCCATCTCGCCAGTATTGACTTTGTTGGCGTTAAGCTGCATGAAACCGTAAAGGGTATTAAACTTGGTGTAATCGTTAGAGCTGAGGACCTGCTTAGCTTCGTCGCGGACGATGGTCAAAACTTCAACAGCAGTGCGAATTGGTGCAGCAACTGGAGTACCAGTATAGTTCACAGTTGGAGCGACGTAGGTTGGAGTACCAACCCCAGCGGTGGTCTTGACGTCATTAATAGCAGTTACGAGCTTGGCAATTGCACTAGTATTAGCCGTGTTGATATTAGCACTGGCGGTACCATATTTAGCTTCAATCTCGTGAGCAGCATCGTAAAGGCTTGCGTACTTCTTGTACTCGCTGTAACCTTTGATGTTGGCGAGGACTTGGTTGACTTGGCAAGCATCAGCTGTAGTAGTAGCGATGTCAAAAACGCTATCTGTAGCGAAGACAGAAGCAGTTTGGAAAGCTGGCATAGCAACACCCAATGCGAATGCGAAAGCTAGAGCAGCCAAAACTTTACTTTTCTTCATTATATTCTCCTTAATGAATTAATTTATTTCTACTTCTCATTTTACGCAATAAAAAAAAAAATGTCAAGCGTTTTTATGAATTTTTTTACAGATTGGGCGGGATTTTTGTGGAAAAATGGGTGGATTTTTGACAAAAACCCACTCCGATGCTGGAGTGGGTTGAAGTATGTACATGATGTTATTTCTGGAAGATGAAGCTATCGACGGGTGTAGTCTGGGGCTCGTCGCGGAGAATCGGCTCAGCGACGAAGCGCTCGATGACAGGCTCTTCGGTGTCTTCAGGTGCGTCGATGATTTCGGCAATCTGTTCGTCAATCTCGATTTCTACCCCAGCACGGGCAGCAGCGCGATGGCGAGCGAATATTTTTTGACCGCAAGCCATAACAACAATACTGAAAGCACCCAAGATCATTGGAATTGCGGTACTAACAGCGCTAATTTCGCTTATGCGGTGGTTTACGCCGGTTTCTGGGGCAGTATTACCCGAAGTGGGGTCTGATGGCTCTTCGGTGTCAGAGGGGTCGTCTGGGGCTTCTGAAGGGCTTGTGGGGGTGTTTGGGTCGCTGGGAGTATGGTTATTAGCTACAACGTTGCCATCAGCGTCAAGTTTGAGATTACCGACAAGATATTTGGCAAAATCAGCGGTGGTGACGTCGGTGCCACGGAAGGTACCGCCAGAGATTTCGATGTTGTTTTGGTCGACGGTACCACCGAAGATAGCACAATCTGGGCCTGCCACAAAGGTGCCAGCAGTAATATTAATGTCTGCAGCAGAAGTAGTTGCGCGAGTGCTAGAGATTTTGCCGTACTCGTAAAATACATCACCATTAGCGCTAGTATAGGTACCGCCATTAATATTGAGAGTGATATTGTCGGCATATGCGGCATGATGTTCGATCTGGAAGGCGACGCCTACACCATCAATCCCGCCGGAACCAGTACTAGGATTGCGCATTTCGCCATCGGCACTAACAGAAGTACCATTTAAAGTGAACTCGCCGGCGCGGATATTAAGGCCAGATTTGCCGGTCAAAGTGGCAGCACTAATAGTCCAAGTGGCATTACCGGCAGCATAGAGCGGAGTGCTGTCATCGTAACCGCTGGCGATGATAACTGCACTATCATTGATAATGATCTGAGGAGCACCTACGGTGTTCTTGATGCGACCGTTAGTCGCAACGCCGTAGCCGGCTCGGAGGGTACCGTCAATGGTAAGTTTGGTGCCGTAATTAAGACTGGAATTGCTATTGTAATCATTAATTGCAATGGCGTAGATTTGACCTTGAATAGTAACATCTTTGCCGATAGATACTGTTGTGAAGTTTACAACGTTTTGGTCGGAACCTTGGATCTCTAGACCATTTTGGCCAGAAATGGTGCCTTGACCAGTGATACTAAGCGTGCCCTGTTTGATGAAGATGGCGTAACTTTTGCCACTGGTATTGGCAATGTTATGCTGACCGAGGTCAAGCTCAAGGGGTAGAGCGTCGGCGTCGCGCTCAACAATGATAGTAGTATCAAAATTAATATCGTCGATGAGGGTGATTTTGCTGACGGTGGGAGAATTGAGGGCAGTGGCGAGATCAGCAGCGGTGGCGATATTAACTGTGCCAGAGAGTTCTTGGCTGGCGAAGTTGTCAACGGGGCTGCTTGGAGCTTCTGGCTCGGTTTCTGCTTCTGGTGTGGAGATGCCTGAAACTGATTCTGCGCTTATTATTGGCTCTACTTGCTCTGTTTGTTCTACTTGCTCGGAAGCACCTACGCTGGAGGAGCTAGAGAACTCGATAATTGGTATAGCCACGCCTAACATGAATGCAAACGCCAGGGTGGCGACGATTTGTGTCTTTTTCATGTGTTTATTTCCCTTCTTTTGTTAAGTTCATTTTAACAAAAAGTTTATGGTTTGGCAAATATGTTTCGTGAGGGAGTTTTCCACAGGTTTTGAATAAATGGGTCGATTGTCGATAACAGTAGCAAAGAACCGGTAGTTACTACCGGTTCCGAGGCATGAATTAGAGTATTTTAAGCGCCAACGCGATCTTTGGAGTTCTTGCGGGTGGCGTTGTTTTCGACGTATTCGATGATCTTGGAGGCGACATTGCGACCAGTGACCTTCTCGATACCGAAGCCCGGTGAGGCATTAACTTCAAGGACGAGTGGACCACGGTTGGAGCGCATAAGGTCAACACCGGCGACGTGCAAGCCCATGGCTTTGGCGGCAGCGAGAGCGATCTTTTTTTCTTCGGCGGTGAGCTTAATACTGGTACCCTCGCCACCTTTGTGGAGGTTACTGCGAAAATCATCATCGAGAGAGCGACGTTGCATGCTGGCAGCTACACGCGAACCAACTACAAAGGCACGGATATCGGTACCGGCAGATTCTTTAATATACTCCTGCAAGAGAATGTTAGTGCCGTCTTCATTGTAAAGATAAAAGGCTTGAAGCGCAGATTTAGCGGCTTTCTTAGTATCAGCGAGAACTACACCATTACCATGAGTACCGGTGGCAAGCTTAATGATGACAGGGAGGCCGATTTGCTCAAGTAAATCGTCGATATCGGTGGTATTGCGCGAAACGAGGGTCTTGGGTGTGTCGATACCAGCTTTGGTGAGAATCTGCTGAGAACGCAACTTATCACGGGCGCGAGTAATAGCAATAGAACTTGAAGCAGTCCAAGCTCCCTGCATCTCAAACTGGCGTACTACAGCGCAACCATAACGGGTCATGCTGTTGGAGATACGGGGGATAATCGCATCGAACCCAGTAAGCTTCTTACCTTTATAGTGTACGCTGGGGTATTTTTCGTCCAGCGACATGTAACAATTCTTGTATTTGACTACTTTGACTTTGTGACCACGAGCTTCTGCCTCTTCGACCAAACGTTTGGTCGAATAATTGGCGTTGCCGTTAGATAGAATTGCAATCTTCATACTTCTATTGTATCACACCTTAAGCGGTTTGTCAATAGTATTTTGCTGGGGCGAGTGGCCCTTCTGGTCTTCTCTCTGAACGGTGTGCTATAATGAAACTATGAAGAAGATCTTGATTTTAGCGAGAGAGCCAGAAACATTTGCAAAACTTGCTCAGTCTTTAACGACAGATGCAGCTGAGGTGGAAGTGGCAGCATACAGCGATTTGGCTTTCTGGATTGACGATGACGAAGCAAAGGTTTTTTGCTATAAAACTAGTAAGGATTTGCGGGAATACCAGAGGATTTTGGTGCTCTCGACGTCGCCGTATCACAAACAAAATTACATATTTAGCGCCCTAGCATGCTATTGCCGGCGTTACGGCATAGAACTACTGGACGATAGCTTTACCAATACTGACGGGAAGCTGTATGCGATGTGGCGCTTTTGGGAGCAAGGGGTGAAAGTGCCTCGGACAGCCTTTGGACCAGTAGGCTTTTTGGCAGAGACTTTGCCGAAATTTGGTGGAGTTGGCGTTTTGAAGTCGGTGAATGGGACAAAAGGTCGCGATAATTATTTAGTACGAAGTGCGGAAGAGATTCGTAAAATCATAGCCGAAAATCCCGAAACGTACTTTACGCTGCAAAATTTTATCCCCAACGATGGAGATTATAGGGTGGTGTTGTTGAATTTTGAGCCAAAATTAGTGATTTACCGTTCGGCCAATGGTAAGGATTTTCGCAATAATACTTCGCTTGGAGGACAAGCAAGTTTGGTTGCGTTGACAGAGGTAGATCCGAAGGTGCTGGATTTGGCCATTAAAGCTGCTAAAGCTCTAAATATCAGAATTGCGGGAGCGGATATTTTGCAAGACAAGACGACTGGCGAGTATAGCGTACTAGAGGTAAACCGTACGCCACAGTTAGCATCAGGGGCGTTTGTAGATGAAAAAATGCAAATTCTAAAGGAATTAGCTCAATAAAAGTGACTACTCAAGAGAGCTATTAATCGTTAATCGAGCCCGCTCATGATGTAGAGGACGTTGGTATGTTCGGCACCATTTAGGGTGTGGTAGGATTTGGGTCGGCGGAGGTCGACTAAGTAGGCGTTTGATGAAAGGTTCTTGCGACATTCTGCGGCAATGCGGGCGCGCAACTCTGGATAATCGGTGTGAGACAGATTGGCACAGACCAGGAACTCAATCCTGACATCGAGGATTAAGGAGTCGAAATTATTAGTGATAATCTCTGCGCAGCGGTCGAGCATTTGGTGAGCTAAATTTAGCTCGGTGACGGGGCGAGTGTAGAAATGCGAGTCGCAGAGGATAATGTGAGTATAGAGGTAAATTAGTAGTAGCGGGTCGGCGGTGGCGGCATCATAACGCAAGGCTTTTTGGGCGAGTTCTTGGACGACATTTTTGCCACGCGGGAAGAGCACTTCAGTGAGGCAAATCACATTGACCGCCCAAGTTGAGAGGGCAAGAATAGCACCGTCGTCATCTATCAAGGCGTCAGCGAGATCATACAGGCGCTCCAGCGGGACTAGCTCCAGAAGTTTCTCGCGTAGGTCAACATTGTACTCCTTGAGTAAATGATTAACCCGAAAAAGCGCAGCATCAATACCATAGAGGCAGCTGTATTTCTCAAAATAAGGACGACGAATATCTATTTTGTTGACATGGGAGAAGTCATTATCCGCCAAAAGAGCAGCGAGGTCTTGACTCGGCATGTAACTAGCGAAGAAATCTCGAAAATCGTCGGTATGGAAGTAGTTTTTGATGCGGGTAGCAAAATGAAATTGCTTATCAGGGGAGAGCTCGTCGAAATGTTGGTAGTAATATTCACGGACAGTCATGAACTTTAGCGTTGGCCTTTCATGTATTTTTGGTGAAAGCGTTGCGGGTCGGCGCGTAGCTCTTGATTAAGAGTGTTATTGCCAGGGCGTGAAGCATATTTGACGTCGAGTTTAGAAACATCAACCAGGAATTTGCCTTTGAGGGTACGGCGGCCGATGAGAACTGGGAAATCATTGCGGCTGCGGTCAGCTAGGGTATAGGTGATGCGGATCCGGCGACCCTTGATGGTGGTGGATAGCGCAACCATGTAGCGAATTGACTCTTGACCGGTAGAGTTGCGGACGTTAAGGACTTTGTATTCACTGGCGGTTAAACGTTCGCCAGTGTAGAGCTTGTAGCCGGGAGCAAAGAGGCTGAATTCGAGCTGGTTGTCTGGGGTGAGGTGGATGTCGCTAGCCCAGATGGAGGAGATGGTCGCACCAGTATCAACTTTGGCGGGAATATGTTTAATCTTACCAATATTAATCTTGACACTGTTGCCGATGATGGACAGGTCGCGCTGGTGGTCTTTTGGTTCAGTCATATTGGTAATTATAGCACAGTATGTACAAAAGTCAAAATAAGCATTGACTTTTTAAGTAAAGTGTGCTATAATGTATAGTATATAGTCCGATTAGATTCCCTAAATACGGACTGTATGAACATTATAGCTTAGGAAAAGAGAGGTGTCAGTATGGGTACTGTATGCAAGCGGTGGGCACGCGCACAGAGACGCAACAACCTGCTGCCAATCGAAGAGCTCAGAGAAGTATCTACTCCCCAGCTGGAGTGTGCGCTCGACGAGCTTGGCGAAATCGCCGGAAAACTCAATATGGTAGAAATGGTAACCGCAGTCAACCACAACACCGAGCGTGACAAATGGCTGGAACTGGCGCGGCAGGGTAAGTTTACAACACCGCATCTGGAGTATAATGTAGATTTGCTCAAGGATGCGGTCGCGAAGAAAACTGCCGTAGAAAAAGCCGCAGCAAATATCACTGCCGCCTGTGCGGGATTGCCTGCTACGGTGGTGGGTGGCGATCTGCGAGCGCTGGCGAACAACCGAGTGGCGGAAGTCAATTCGATGATTTCTGCTGCCGATGCAATCCTGCGCAAGGACGCCTTAACGGCGGGGCGCAAGATGATTGCGCTCTATGGTCTACCGACTAATGTCAACGAAGTCAAACGAATCATCGACGCGCACCGAAACGGAAGCCCAGTCGCAACGGCTCAGCCGATTTACTCGACTGAGGAACGCGACAAGCTCGCAAGGATTCAGCTCGATGCGGAAGCGCTCAGGAAGTTATATGTCTGGGTCGCTCGGAGGTATGGTATTGCCGATTCGCGACCGGTGGTCGTAAGTGACCAGGCAACCTCACCGGACGTACGCGACGTTTCATCAGAAGGACCAATTGTGGTAATTCCAGCGGATTTTACCCTCAAGGGTACTTCTGCGGCAGCACATGTGATTCATGAAGTCGGCTGTCATTGGCGCGACTCAGAAAATGTGCAGCGTCTGTTACCAAAGGTGGGTGCCGGCGCATTGAAGCCGGTAGATGAGCTGCTCTATGAAGGACATGCGACCTGGGAAGGTCGGCGAGTCAATCTGTGTGTCAACAGGCAGGTGAAGCTTTCTAGGGCGTTCTATTACCCGGTGGCGATTCATTATGCCTACCACAATGAGGCACTTTTTGCGGAGACTGCTCGGTATTTGTATGATTTTATCAAATCTGAGGACGTACCCGTGGAGCAAACCCTGGACAATGTTTGGAAGGTGACTTATCGCGTCTACCGCGGCAACCCCCAGATGGAACGCCGTTCTGGCTATGTCTATACGAAAGACCGTGCATATTTCCAGGGCAGACAGCTGGCGCAAGAACTAAAAGACGCTGGTCTTGGTTATCTACTCAACTACGGTACGCTGGCAATGCGCGATCTGGCGGTCTTGGTGAATCACTTCAAAATGGTGCCCCAGGGCGGATTCCCCTACCCGGAAGAGCCTGTCCTGTACCGGGAAATTTGCACAAAACTCTTGAAAGGAGAATCTTTTACCTAAGCAACTGCCCGCCCCATGATGGGGCGGGATTTTATTGTGTCACGAGAGTGATGCCTAGCCCCAAAATCCGTGTTTTTTGTTCTTGGGATTTTTGAACTCTTCTAATAACTCTTTTTGGCGTTTAGAGAGATTCTTGGGGGTTTCGACGATGATAGTAACAATGTGGGGGCCGCGGTCGCCATCACTACGCATCAGAGGTACACCGTGTCCGGAAAGTTTGAATGGAGTGCCAGATTGAGTGCCGGCGGGGACTTTCATGCGGACATTACCATCGACGGTTTCGACGTCGACTTCGGTGCCAAGTGCTGCGTCAACCATAGAAATGACACGATCAGAGAGAATGATATTCCCTTCGCGAGTGAGGCGCTTATGCGGTTTGACACGAACAAAAACATAGAGATCGCCTTTGGTGCCGCCTTTGGGGGCTGCGCCACCTTTGCCGCTAAGACGGATAGACATGCCATCATCAATACCAGCAGGGATTTTGACTTTGAGATCTTTGCCATCAGCGGTGATGATCTTGGTAGTGCCAAAAACTGCTTCTTCAAAATTTAATACAACAGTAGTGCGATAATCAGTACCCCGAGCTGGACGCCGAGCGCCACCACCAAAACCGAAAATTGAGCCCAAGATATCATCTAAGCCACCGCTACCGCCAAA
>CAMNUC010000029.1 GCA_946560015.1 uncultured Candidatus Saccharibacteria bacterium
TCTACACTTCAAGAGACACTCTTTCCCTACACGACGCTCTTCCGATCTGAGCGCAGTCGGCGATTAGCTCACCGATAACCCGCAAAGGGTCAGACGATTCTTCGTCGTTGGAACAGGACGTAGTGGAATCGTCGGAGGCGTGACGCCGCCAGATGACGCGGCGCCGAGTGTCGGTTTCGGTGTTGTTAGCTATGCTTTCGGCGGTACTACTTGCGCCGATGAGGGCAAGTATGAACATAACAAAGCCAAAAACGCCGATGAGAGGCGCCCAAGCGGAACCTTCGCTATATTCGGGCCAGACCCAACCGGTGCCAACTATGGCGAGGATCCAACTGATAAAGGCAAAGAGTGTGCCGCCCATGTTGAGCATGGAAGTCGTCGATTAGTGTGCGCATGCCGAAGGCGCCCAGAATCAGGCTGCCGACGATGATCGCCCAGGGACGCTGACGATGCCCGTGATAAGCAGTTGGGGGGATTTGCCGTAACGGCTGTAGACCCAAATGAGGGCGATTGCGCTGCCGGCTAACAGGGTGAAGTTGCAGACTAGGGGAATAATGATGGCGAAATAGGTGTCCATGGGGTACTCCTTTTTGAAATACGATTTTTGTGAGGCGTCGTGAAGGGAATTAACTGGGGTGACTTGATGCTATGGGGGTGTTGAAGTTTCACCAACCTTTCGTAAAGAGTAAAGGGCAAACCGAAAATAGGTCGCGTGTTTATTATATCACATATGTTGGTAAAAGTCAAGTTATGTTATAATGAAATTATGAAAAATGTGGCGATTTTTGGGAGCTCGCGGGCGGGCAAGACGACTTTGGCGAAAATGATTGCCAAGCGGTATCCGGGGTATCAATTTATGGTGGCGGATATTATGATTGGAACGTTTGAGCGAGTGCTGCCGCAGCTCGACATCAATCATAATGGTGGTGAAGGTATGCGGGAGGATTTTCCGAAGTTCTTGGGGTCGTTATTTCGGAGAACAATAGAGAGCGGTGGTGGGGAATTTGGCTATGTAGTGGAGTCGTGTGATATTACGCCGGCGCAGGCGATGGAATATTTTGCGGCGGATGATGTTACGATGGTGTTTTTGGCGACGCCAAGCTTGACGGCGGAGGAGAGCTAGGGATCTGGTTTGTGGACACTTCTTACAACAGAGAGGAAGTTTTGAAGGAAGTGCTGCGAAAACTCGAGTTAGAGGGGTGAAATCTCATAATGTGAGACCGAGTGGGGTGGATTGTGACTCTAGTTTAGTTCGGGTTTTGTTCGGGTAGTGGGGGAAGGCTTTACGCTATGTTGGTAGGAGCTGGGCTTGAGTGCGGCGCAAGTATGCAATGAATATTGCATAAAATAGAGGAAAATAGGGAATATTGGAATTGAAAAATCTGGCTGCAGGTGCGGCCGAGCTGGCTATAGGGGTGGCGGTTGGATGGTGACTAGGGACGCGCTCTGCAAACGGCTGATAAACGGATGGTATATGTCGTAAAAGCTACATTGTGCGACATTAGGAATATGGAAGAAAGCCGAGTGTTTATGCGTCTTGGGCGGTGCTTTTTCCGGTCCTTCCCTTGTTTGGATTGGTGATTTTGTACATGGGGCTTGTGGTTTTGCTGTGTTTGTGATTAACGGAGGGATTCTATATGTCGATGAAAATAATAGCCAGCTTTGGTTGCTGGCTAGTGAGTATGTGCTGAAGAAGGCCCGCTGAAGAAATCTGGCGGTGGGCGGCGGATAAGGCGTTTGAAATCGCCAATGTATAGAAAGAGGCCATAAAACAGGCAGACGGTACCGAAAGCGCCGATATATCTGGCGGGATAGGGGTAACTAAGATACTAGGCGACAAGTGGAGACATAACCATAAGTGCGCAGGCGCAGTGAGTGAGTAAGGTCATGCAGATTGTGTAGAGGCGGGCATTGCGTGGTTTGACGACAAATGGCAGCGAATTGAGTGTTAAACTGATGCCGCCAATTAGCAAGATCACGGAGGTGGTACCGAGGGGGCTGAGATGGTACAGATAGCGGCAGGCATAGATTAGGCCACTGATTAAGAGAGTAAAGTCGGCGAGTGGGTCAAGAGTGATGGGAAGCGGGTTCCAGGAGCGCCAGGCGGGATGATTCTTGACGTATTTACGGAAAATCCAGCCGTCTAAAAGGTCACTGATGAGCGCAGTGGTAAAAAGGTACGGTGCGAGAGGATGGATGCCGAGCCAAAGAGCGAGGAGGGAGGCGACAATGCGGTAGAGGCAGATAAAATCGGGCAGATGGATAAGCCAAAATGCCATTTTCTTCATTCCCTTCAGTTTTTTTGGTAAGGAGCGCGTCTAAAACGGGTGTATTATTTTCATGATATCATAAATGCCCTAAGATTACAATAGGGAATGAAGAGCGTGTCTGGCAGCTTGAGATTGAGTATGGGGATTGGCTATCTGTTCTTCCCTGCGGCTTTTAGGGCAGCTTTGCCAGTAGATTTGAGTTTGGGATTGGCAACTTTTCCGATAAATTTAGCTTCAGCGCGCTTGGCAGTTTCATGAGCGACGATTTGATAAGGGTCGGGGCGCGTGGTATCGGAAAAGCCATGGGTAGGAGTAGTAGTGCTCGGGGTGGATGTGGATTTAGGGTTAGGAGAAGGTTTTTGGGATGTAGAAGTAGTAGGTTTAGGGGTGTCAGCAGGGTGGGGCGCAGCTTTAAGGCTAGTTTTAGGCGTTGTAGGCGATTTTGGGGTTGAAGTAGGTATAGATGACGCTTTTGGTTTTTGGGTGCCTTGTGGAGCTTCTGTGCGCGGATTTTGGGTCTTTTGGAGCTGTGGCGTGGGTTTAGCGGTAGAGGTAAGTTTGGCGGTATTCGTGGTGGGCTTGACGGTGGTCCGAGAAGATTGAACAGCTGGGGAGGATTTTTGGACTAATTCCCTCTCTTTGACGAGTGTGCCAAGGTCTTTAAGTCCAAGGCGGTTCTTCCCTTCGGCGCTGTTGGGGGAGAGTTTCATCTTACGAAAATCGTCCTGAGGAGTAGGAATATAGGAGAATTGAGGTTTGCGGGAAGTTCTGTTCGGGCTTTGTTCGGGTAATGGGAAGGAGTTTGAGCTTGATTCCCTGCCGATGGGGCGAGTAGTGTAACTATTATTGATTTGTTCGTTAACCATGCGGCCACTGTCGGAGAGCTCTTTTTTATACTTTTCGGACTGCTCGATGGTTTCGCGGATTTCGGCTTCGACGTCGGCGCGGTTCCTAGCGTAGCCGCGGCGAGAACTTTCAACGATTTGGTCGAAATTATCTTTGGGGGTGGTGGGTAGAGAGAGGGTGGTGGCGGAGAAAGCGGGAACTTTTTCGCCATTAATAATCATAGAGATGACGAAATGGCGGTTGTTCATTTGGATTAAGTCGGATTGGTCAAAGGTGGGTTCGAATTGTTTAGAGAGGATAGGGGCATCATCGGCGGAGACGCGGAAGGAGATAGTGGTACCGACGTTACCGAAAACGGCGTCGCGGACGGAGTCAGTCATCTGGGAGATGTATTGGTTGGCAACAGTGAGATTAAGACCGTATTTGCGAGCTTCGGAGAGGATTACGGCGAAGGAATCGGTGGCAAAGTTTTGGAACTCATCGACGTAAAGATAGAAGGGGCGACGGTCGGCGACATCAGGAATATCGGAGCGGGACATGGCGGCGAGCTGAACTTTGGTAACAAGGAAAGCACCAAGGATGCCAGCGTTATCTTCACCGATGAGACCCTTGGATAGGTTTACGACGAGAATCTTACCTTCGTCCATGATTTTGCGGACATCAAAGCTGGATTTAGGCTGGCCGATGATATTGCGAATAATGGGATTCGCGGTGAATGCACCGACTTTGTTGAGAACCGGAGCAATGCTCTCATTGACTTGTTTTTCGTTCCATTGGCCGAATTCGTGTTTCCAGAATTGCAAAACGGTGACGTCTTTACAATAGTCGAGGGTTTCTTTGCGGAAATCTTTGTCGGTGAGCATGCGAGAGATGTCAAGAAGGGTGGTTTCAGGGCGATCGAGGAGAGCGAGGAGGGTGTAACGCAAAATGTGTTCAAGGCGGGGACCCCAAGAGTCGCCGAACATACGCTTGAGCACGCCGATAACTTCAGAACAGACGTTGGGTTTGCGGGCGGGATCACTGAGCTCGAGCGGGTTGAAAGCGACTGGATAGGCGGTATCGGCAGGGTTGAAATAGATAACGTCCTTAATGCGGTTTTCGGGGACGAAGCGGAGGTTGTTGATGGCGAAATCGCCGTGTGGATCGATGATGCAGTAACCTTGATTATAGAAAACGTCGCTAAGAGCAAAAAGTTCGAGCATGCCAGATTTACCAGCGCCGGTTTGTCCGATAATGTAGACGTGGCGAGAACGGTCACGGCGCAGCATACCAAATTGGTGATTAATACCGCGGAAATTAGTCAAACCAAAGGCAGAGATATTCTCATCGTGAGCGGCATTGCCTGTAATGAGCGGTAGTGTGGAGGGTGGTTCGGCGGTTTTGGAAGTGGCCCAGACGATGTTGGGGGTTTCTACGGAAGTGTGAGGTAGGTGGTAGACAGAGGCGAGTTCAGCGATATTAAGGATAAAACCATGATCGGCAAATTGGCGGAGCTTGTATTGATCGAGATCCTCCTGTTTGAAACTGCCACCCGTGAGTTTGAAGCCATTAAGATTAGTGAGGTTGAACTGTTTGAAAGTGCCTACGAGCGCTTGCATGTTGAGGCGAGCGTTGGTTTGGTCTTGGCCGAGATAGGCAAGACGGATTTTGACCTCGTAGCCGAGTTTGGTGGCTTTTTCTTCGGCTTTGGCGATGCGGTTTTTGTCACGTTCAGAGAGTTCAACTTTGACTTCTTCACCAGTGCCACCTTCGGGTGGCTTGAAAAAAGCACCGAGAGCTTGGACAAGCCAAACCCAGTCTATGATGCTAGATTTCTTGCCAGCTTTGACTTTTTTAATCCATTTGTCGGTGGTATCCTTGTGCCAATCATCGGCGATTGGGCGCACGAGGATTTGGACCCAGAGTTCTTCGGAGGCATCAGGATTGAGCTTGGCGAGAGTACCAGTGATACCGGCAAGAGGGTCGACTTCGAAATTGTCGAAGGTCTTGATAGGTAGAGCTTCGTTGTCGGTGAGAGTGAGGTCAGCAGTATATATGACAGGATATTTTTCGCGGTCATCGGTGTAATCTTCGTTCATCTTATAGATTTGAACGGTGGGGTACTGGGCGTAGATTTGACCCTCAACAAAGCTCTGAAGGATTTTGGGCACCCAGACGTAAAAACGAATTTGTCCGCTAGTGGAAGCGATCTCGAAGCTGAGATGTTCTTGGACGCCGCCAGATGTTTTGAGCTCGGAGGCATCACGCAAGATACCGTGGAGACTAGCAAAAAGCTGCTCAGCAGCAAGCTCACGCTTGTCGTTGGTGCGTGGGATTTCAAGCATTAATAACACGGAGTCAACGTTGAGGACTTTGAGGCGATTGAGCTTTTTATAATTAAGATAGCTTAACACCCCTAGGATGCCAACAATGGGAATCCAAACATAAGGTTGCAAAATAAAGTGAATAATTTGCGAAAGCATAATAACTTAATTATATTATAAACTCGCTGTTTTAGCAATCTACTCAGCGAGCTTATAGGAATCTTTGCCGACTTTAGCGAAAAGTTCTTTGTTTTGGAGATTGAGGAGGACGGTTGTCTCCTTGACTTTGCGAGCGTGCAGGACACGCTTAACGATTTCTTCACGAGTGAGTGGTTCGCCGGCTTTTTTGAGGATGTCGGTGATGATGTCAGCGACGGTGCCACGAGCATAGCCCCAAGTATTAAGCGCATAGATACCGCGTCCAATCAAGACGAAACGTGAGTCTTTAATAAGCTCATTGTGGATGGCTTGGATGGTGACGTTCTTACGGCGGAAATCAGAGTTAGAAATGGCTTCAGCGATTTCGGAGAAGTGCATCGGTTCTTTTTTGGCTTCAAGGACGACGAAAATTTTATCGCGGATATTGCGAGGATTGACAGTAGGCCATTTAGTAAGACCCCAGACACCATTGAGGGATGCAAGCTGTTTAGAAATAGAAGCAATAGCTTGAATGTAGCTAGGATGTTCGTAGTCGAGAACTTTATCTAGCTCGTCAATAGTCATGGGGACTTTGTTCTTTTTGATAATGTCAACTACTTCATCGACTTTGTCATGAATGACTTGGGAGTCGCCGTATTCTGCAATACCGATAGCGGAGTAATAAGAATCGTTCTCATCGATGGCGGTAAGGTTACTAGAAATAGCACTAATGAATACTAACTTGGCGCGTTCGGCTGGCGTGGCAGTGCGACTATAAAGTTGATCAGCGAGCGTGGTGGTGCGAGCGACACGGCCAAGCTCGGTAAGGTTGCGAATGATGAGCTTTTCGGCGGGGGCGAGGTCGTAGATTTGGCCTTCCTCAGCGCCAATACGAAGACGCACTAAAATAGCCTTTTCGAGCTGGCGCACGCGTTCGCGAGTGATATTGAGTAATTCGCCGATTTGCTCGAGAGTTTCTTTTTGGCCGGTAAGTCCAAAACGACGCGAAATGATTTCGCGTTCGCGATCTTGCTCAATGATGTTTAAGCTACCCGAAATGGCGGTTTCTATAATACTGGCGTTTTGGTCCATCAGGTTCCCTTCGTTCCCCACCCCGAACTTAATAAAATTTAATATTATATTTCACTAATGATAGCATATTTTCATAGTGCTGTCAACGGTTGTAGTTGATTTTCTTCAATTTTGTTGACTTTCTATGAGTTATTATATCACTTTTTTGGTGGATTTGAGGAAATTTTTATAAAAAGTTTTGACGGATTTGGCGAGTATTGGGGCGATAAGCAATAGCGAAATTGGACAAAAGTGGTATTATTTGAACATGAAAAGCCCGACTCGGGTGAGTCGGGCTGGGTGCTTTTGCGGGGTTAGACGAGGATATCGGACGGAAATGGCTCACAGGTGGGGATGTCGTCGGCCTCCGGCTGAGGAGTAGCATCGTCGCCGGCATTAATAGGATTGCCATATTCGTCGCACGGGACACCGTCGTCATTGATGCGGTGGCCGTCCGTGTCGAACAGTTTGCCGTCCTTGTCGACATAACCGCCGAGAAGGATAGTCCTGTAGGCGTCTTTATTTTTGACGCCGTAGGTATTGACAAGAATGCGGGCTTGGGCGCGCATGGCATCCTTGATTTTCTTCTGGAATAAGAGGAGTTCGCTCATAATGTGCGTGATTTGGAGGTGGCCGGTCAAGGCGAGGACAGGGTCGTATTTGCCGATTTTGTGAAGGGCGGCGCAGTAACCGCAGATAAAGGCATTGCGCAGTTTGGGGACAGTAGGCTTGTTATAAGTGTCATTGTAGTCCACGTCGGCGGCGAACAGGTAGGAATGGCAGTACTTTTTGATCTTCACCGGAAGGTCATTGATGTCACCTTTCAGGTGTTCGACAAGATCAACTCCTTCCAGGCTGAGCGCGGGGCTGTAGGTGCGCGTCTTGTGCAGGCTGATGAGGTAGCCACAGCTGAAAGCGTCAGGGAGGTCGATACTGGGGCGCATAGTGGTTTCGTCGCCGTCGCGGATGCTGAGGTAGCGCTGGGCAGTCTCTAGCAGGATGTACAGGTCGTTCATAGTTTTTGTCTCCTTCATTTTAAGTCTCGTCCACCTACTATGAGGAAGTGAACGGTTTCTTAAAATGAAGAAAACTCGCAAAAGCATGTAATGGTCTTAGCTATTGCTAGCTATACTTCTATTGTAGCATAGATTTTTGATATTGTCAATAGTTTTTATGGTTTTTGGGCGGAAATGCAAGAAAATTGTTTGTAACGTTGTAAAAACACAACGGTTTTACAGATGAGATTGATTTAGGTTGTATTTTGGCAATTAAGCTGGTTTAACTGGACTTGGCAGTTTTGCGGGTGCGGGTGGTCGAAGTTGGCTTGCGCGTAGTTTTGGTGGTTTTGCGTTTGGTGGAGGTAGATTTAGCCTTGGTAGTTTTAGCTTTAGCAGTTTTAGCAGATCCGGTTTTGCTGGAGGTGGCTTTGGTGGATTTGCGTCCGAAACGCCCAGTGCGGCCGGATTTGGACTTTTCTTCGAGCATTTTTTGGGCTTGTTCGAGAGTGATGGACTTTGGATTGATTTCTTTGGGGATTTTGACGTTATTAAAACGGCCAGGGCCTTTGACGTAAGGGCCGTAGGCGCCAATGATAATCATGACGTCGCCCCAATCCGCGACGATGGAGTCGAGCTTGGCCTGATAGAGCTTATTGGCAGTGGCGAAATCAATGGTGTAGGGGTCGTAATCTTTGATCTGGATGTTGTATTTGCCGGCTTTGAGGTAAGGACCGAAGGGGCCGCTAGATGCGATAATGACATTGCCGTCTTTGGCGGTACCAAGTTCGCGGGGGAGGGCGGGCATGGCAAGTTGCTGAAGAGCCTCTTTAAGGGTGACGGTTTTTTCGGTCTTGCCTTTGGGGAGAGGGGCGAAGCGAGGCTTTTCGCCGGTAGTTTTTTCGTTGTCGCCGAGTTGGATGAAGCCGCCGTTACGACCGATTTTGGCGTAGATAGGGAGACCGGTCTTGGGATCTTTGCCTAGTTCTCTGGCGTTGTTGTAGCGAGCAGCATCGTCGGACTTTAAGACTTCTTTGGAGAAGGGGCCGTAGAAATCGCGAAGCATTTTGACGCGTTCGAGCTTGGCTTCGGCGATTTTGTCGAGGTCTTCTTCGATGGTAGCGGTAAATTGATAATCGACGATGTTGTTAAAATTATCGGTGAGGAAGCCGGCGAGTAATTCTCCGACAGGAGTGGGGAGGAGCTTGCCTTTGGTAGAACCGGTTTTTTCGGTGACGAGGTTGCGTTTGACTTGGGATTTCTCGAGGGTGAGCTCGATGACTTCGCGAGGCTTGCCTTCGGAATCACCTTTGACGACGTAGCCGCGGGTCTGGATGGCGGACATAATAGTAGCATAAGTGGAAGGGCGACCAATACCAAGCTCTTCGAGCTTTTTTACGAGCGAACCTTCGGTGTAGCGGGCAGGGGGTTTGGCGAAACTTTGGCGGGCGGTGATAGAAAGACGTTTGAGTGGATCGTCAGCTGTGAGGGCGGGTAGTTCATCTTCCTTCATGCGACCAGTGACCTTGAGGAAGCCGTCGAAGGTGATAACTTCGCCTTTGGCTTCAAAAGTGTGTTTCTTTTCGGTGTCATTGGCAATCTTGACGACGGTTTTTTCGGTGGTGGCGTCGGCCATTTGGGTGGCGAGAGTGCGGTTACGGATGAGTTTATAGAGTTTGCGCTCATAATCATTCTTGCCAGCGACTTCTTGATCAATGTGGGTAGGGCGGATGGCCTCGTGAGCTTCTTGGGCGCCAGCGGATTTGGTCTTGAAATTGCGAACTTTGAGGTATTTGGCGCCGTATTTGGTTTCGACAAACTTGGCGGTCATGGCGATGGCTTGCTTGGAGAGATTGAGACTGTCGGTACGGTGATAGGTGATGAGACCAGCTTGATAGAGAGCCTGGGCGGCATTCATAGTGGTCTTGGTGGAGAAACCGAGGCGGGAGTTGGCTTCAATCTGCATAGAAGCGGTGGTGAAGGGTGGTGAAGGGTGGCGGACGCCAGGAGTCTTGGTGGTATCGGCGACGGTGAATTTGGCACTGGCGATTTTTTCTAGAAAATTAGCAGCGGTGCGCTCGGTGTCAAAAGTATGGTCGAGAGTGGCGGAGATTTCGTAGTGATCTTTGTTCTCAAATTTGCCAGTAACCTTAAACTTGGCATTGCCCTCGAATTTTTCGATTTCCTTTTCGCGCTCGACGATGAGGCGGAGCGCTGGCGACTGGACGCGCCCAGCGGAGATAGCGCCAGGGACTTTGCGACGGACAACGCCAGAAAGATCATAACCGACCAGCATATCAAGGGTCTGACGGGCTTGTTGGGAAGCAACCATGTCCATATCGACGGTGCGGGGGTGCTCGATGGCGGCTTCAAGGGCGGGTTTGGTGATCTCGTGGAAGGTAATGCGGCGGGTATTTTTGGGAAGCTTAAGAACTTCCATTAAATGCCAAGAGATAGCTTCGCCTTCGCGGTCTTCATCGGTGGCGAGCCAGATGGTTTTGGCGTTTTTGGCGGCGCGTTTGAGTTCGGAAATGATTTTGGTGTGCCCAGGATCGACTTCGTAAGTAACGTCAAAGGTGGATTTGTCGACTTTGGTGTCTTTGCGAATGTGCCCAACGGAAGCGAGGACATGAAAATCCTTGCCAAGGTATTTTTCGATAGTATGAGCCTTTGCAGGCGACTCCACGATGACTAAATTGGCGGGCATATATATTTGTTTATAACACACATTGGTGTAGAAGTAAAAGGTTTTTGATAAAAAAGCGCCCCGCTGGGGCGCTTGCGAGGTTAGATATTGAGCTGGTCGCTCTTGAATAGCGGAGTGCCATCAGGAGCGGCGGCTTCGACATTATCTGCCATGCAGTTCATTTGCCATTCGGTGGCGGGGTCTTGGTCAGAAGTGCGGCAATAAACCAGGTCGTCATTGTGGACGATTTCGAGACCGTACTGACCAGGGGTGTCGGGGCTGGGGTAGTAGATCATGATGACTTGTTCGTCGTCGGTGAATTCGACCGTGATCTGGACGCCCTCATTGTCGGGCAGAGGATCGGCGCTGAACTCGGACAGGCCGTCCAGCTCTGGACGGTGATCGAGGTCTTGGTTCCAGTGCTCCAGATAGGCGGTTTCGACGAGGAACTCTTCGCCCTCTTGGAGCTGGAGAATTTGGTCGAGCCCACTTTCTTGGAGAAGCTCCAGAAGCGCTTGCTGGCTGATAAAAGGTTGCATAACTTTTCCTCCCTAAGGTACGAGATTTTGGCACAAAGCCTAGTTTGATTATATCATTTTCCAGTAAAAATGCAATAAAGTTCCCCGCCCAGGTGAGAGGGTGGCAAGGAGCGGGCTAATAGAGCAGTGAGTAGCACATTTTGATTATAGCTTCTAGCGGAAAACTAAAAAGACCTCAGGTAAGGGTGGGCATCACCTGAGGTCTTCTTGGCCCTATAACGCATCGTCGTTCGACTCCGGAAAGAGTCCCGGAAGCGCGACCCACCTCACACAAACACGGGGCCCGCCGGTTATAGGGATTGCTATGCCTTC
>CAMNUC010000030.1 GCA_946560015.1 uncultured Candidatus Saccharibacteria bacterium
ATGATCGTGCGCAGTCGCCACGAAGGAAAGAGGAAATAATGTCTCGGAGTCTGAAGAAAGGTCTATTCGTAGACTACAAACTCGCGAAAAAGGTTGCTGCCCTCTCTGCCGAAGATCGCACCGTGATCAAGACTTGGGCGCGCCAATCTACCATTTCCCCAGAAATGGTTGGTCGCACCATTGCCGTTCATAATGGCAAAGTACACGTCCCGGTCTTCGTCAGCGAAAACATGGTCGGTCACAAACTCGGTGAGTTTGCCCCAACCCGCAAATTTAAGCGTCACGGTGGTAAAAAAGCCGCCGAGGCTGCCGCTGCGAAAGGAGCTAAGTAATGACTACTCATTTTGCACACGCTATTGAAAAAGGCATCGACAGCCAACCACGCAAAGTCAGCGTTGTAGCTAGCTTGGTTCGCGATCGCTATGTCGCCGATGCAGTCGTCATTTTGGAAAATACCCCACGCCGTGCTGCTCGCGCCGTTCGTAAAGCTGTTGAGTCCGCTACCGCTAACCTCATGAACAACGCCGGCGTCAGTATCGACCCTAAGAGCATCCGCATCGCTCGCATCAGCGTTACGACTGGTACCCGCATGCGTCGTTACGTTCCGGCTTCTCGTGGTCGCGCCTTACCATTTGAAAAAATTGCAAGCAACATCTTTGTCGAAGTCGCTGGCGAGGAAAAAGTTAAAAAAACTCAAGATAATAACGCCGAGAAAGCTGATTCTCGTAGAAGCCGAGCGAAGGATAGCGAAGCTAGTTCTTCCGAGGCGACGCCCGAGAACCTGACGACGAAGTCGGCAGAAAAGGAGAATAAGTAAATGGGTCAGAAAGTCAACCCAGTCTCTTATCGTCTCCAGATCAGCAAGGATTGGTCATCAAAGTGGTTTACCCGCAAAGCTGACTTCCGCAACTGGCTGGTAGAAGATACAAAGATTCGTGACGTGATCGAAAAGCGCTTCAATAGCCGTCCAACTATTGCTCGTATCAATATTGAACGCAGCGCCAATCTCACCACTATCACGATTTTGACCGCCAAAGCTGGTGCCGTCATCGGCAAGCAAGGCGCTGGCATCAACGAACTCAAAAAAGAGCTCGAAAAAATCGTCAAGGGTCCAATTCGCATCAACGTCGAAGAGGTCAAACGCCCAGAGTTATCCGCCAAATTGGTCGCTGAAAATATCGGCTTCCAGCTCGGCAAGCGTATGAACTTCCGTCGCGCAGTCAAGATGGCTTGCCAATCTACCATGAACGCTGGTGCCAAAGGTATCCGCGTCGAAGTGAGCGGTCGTCTCAACGGCGCTGAAATGTCTCGCCGCGAAAAGTTCATCGAGGGCTCAGTGCCCCTACATACTTTGCGCGCCGATGTCGATTTCTACGTCTGCCACGCGCCGACTATCGCTGGTATCGTAGGTGTTAAAGTTTGGATTTATAAGGGGGAGAAATAAATTATGGCTATTTTAGTACCACGCCGCGAAGCACATCGCAAAGTTCGCAAAGGCAAAAACAACGGCACCGCCTCTCGCTGCAATACCGTAGCGTTTGGTGACTGGGGTTTGATGTCACTCGACAATGAGCGCGTCACTAGTCGCCAAATCGAGGCTGCTCGTCAAGCTATTACCCGTTATGTTAAACGTGGCGGTAAAATCTGGATTCGGATCTTCCCACACACACCAGTTACCAAGAAGCCTCTTGATGTCAAAATGGGTAGCGGTAAAGGTGAGCCACAATATTACGTCGCTAAGGTTAAGGCCGGCACCGTAATGTTTGAGATCGCCGATGTCACCGAAGAGCAAGCCAAAGAAGCATTCCGCTTAGCTGGTCACAAATTACCAGTTCGTACAAAAATTATTAAGAAAGAGGAGTTTTAAGCATGGCGGGAGAATTACAAGGCATTGTGACTTCCGACAAACGCGATAAGACCATCACGGTCACTATCGCCAGTCGCGAAACTCACCCACTTTATCGCAAGCAGTACACCAAAACTCGCAAATACACTGCTCACGACGAAAATAACGAAGCTGGTGTGGGCGACAAAGTCGAAATCGTTGCGTGCCGTCCGTATTCCAAGACTGTAAATTACAAACTAGTCAAAGTCTTGGAGAAATCTCACGAAGCGGTCGAGCTCAAAGACGAAGTCTTGGGCGAAAAGGCCGCAGAAGGGGAGGAGAAATAATATGATACAACAGGAAACTAGATTAAAAGTGGCTGACAACAGCGGCGCCAAAGAACTTGGTGTAATCCGGGTCCTCGGTGGCACCAGAGCACGCTACGCACGTGTTGGTGATATTGTTACCTGCAGCGTCAAAGACGCCAGCCCTACTGGCAACGTTAAGAAAAAAGCTGTCGTAAAGGCCGTTATTGTCCGCACCAAGCAACAAATTCGTCGTCCTGATGGTAGCACTATCCGCTTCGACGACAATGCCGCTGTACTCGTCAACGACGACAAGACCCCAAAAGGCACTCGTGTTTTCGGCCCAGTACCACGCGAGCTTCGCGAGCTTGGTTTTAATAAGATTATCAGCTTAGCACCGGAGGTACTCTAATATGGCAAAATGTCTCAAAGTAGGCGATCGCGTCAAGGTTATCGCTGGTGATCACAAAGGCGAAATCGCTAGTATCGTCAAAGTCGACAAAAAAGCTGGTAAAGCTTTCCTTAAAGACATTGAGGTTCGCGAACGCCATGTCCGCGCTACTCAGTTCAATCCTAAGGGTGGCAAAAAGACTGTTCACGCTGGAATCGACTTTTCTAACCTTAAAAAGGAGGATAAGTAATGGCTAGCAAAAAAGAAATGCCACGCTTAAAGGCACTGTATAACGACAAAATCGCCAAAGATCTTGAAAAGTCCCTCGGCGTCAAGAATATTCACCAGGTACCAAAACTTGAGAAAATCGTTATCTCCAGCGGTGTCGGCAAAAAGCGCGAAGACAAGAAGTTCACCGAAACCGTCGAACTCACTCTTCGCAAAATCACTGGTCAAGCCCCCACTAGCCGTTTGGCTAAAAAATCCATTGCAACCTTCAAAATTCGCAAGGGTATGGGTGCACCAGTTGGCTACCTCGTTACTTTGCGCAACGACAAGATGTACGAGTTTGTTGATCGCTTGATTAACATCGCATTGCCACACGTCCGTGACTTCCACGGTGTCTCCAAGAAAGCTTTCGACAAGCAGGGCAATTATAGCCTCGGTCTCAAAGAACAAACTGTCTTCCCAGAAATCACCTTTGAAGATTCCGCAGTCTTGCATGGCCTAGAAATCACATTTATCATTAAAAATGGCTCAAAAGAAGGGAGTACTAAGTTGCTAGAAGCATTTGGCATGCCGTTTGAAAAGGAGGGTAAATAATATGGCGAAAAAATCAGCCGTCCTCCGCGACGAAAAACGACGCAAAATGTACGAAAAATACAAAGCTAAGCGTGCCGAGTTGAAGGCTGCTGGAGATTTGGAAGGTCTACAAAAACTTCCACGCAATGCCAGCCCAACCCGCCTCAAGAATCGCGATATGCTCGATGGTCGTCCTCGTGGCTACATGCGCTACTTTGGTCTAAGCCGCATTAACTTCCGCGAAAAAGCCTCTAAGGGTGAGATCCCAGGCGTTACTAAGAGTAGCTGGTAGGAAAGGAGAGAAGATAATATGTCATTACAATCAACTGATCAAATCGCCGACCTTATCACTCGCATTCGAAACGCCATCATGGTCGGCAAGACCGAGATCCGCGTCCCAACTAGCAAGCTCAAAGTCGCCGTAGCCGAAGCTCTCAAAGATGCTGGCTACCTCGAAGCCTGTGAAGTTGAGGCTGGCGAGCCTCGTGGCACCCTTCACGTTACTATTAACGCCGAAGGTATGCCTGCTCGCATCACTGAGATTACCAAGATCTCCAAGCCTGGCCGTCGCGTTTACGCTAGCGTCGAAGAGATCCCAGTAGTTAAATCTGGTCGTGGCGCCGTCCTGATTTCCACTTCAAAGGGAATTATGACCGGCCGCGAAGCCAAGAAACAACACCTTGGTGGCGAAATCTTAGTCCGCGTGTACTAAAAGACCGTATTTGGCGACCAAAATATCGCCAAAATCGCAAAAAGAACCCTCCTACAGGGTTCTTTTTGTATTTCAAGTTTCCGACCTCCATGTCGTAAACTTTTTCCTTCCACCCCTGTTAGTCCCTTCAAGTTTTCGACCTGCGGGTCGAAAACTCAACCCTCGCCCAACCCGTATTTATGGAACACAAAAACCCGTATTGTGCACTCTTTTTGATCAGTTCAGCCAAGAGATAGAGACCGTATTGACATCATAATCAATCTATGATACAATAAACATAGCCCAGTACCAACCCGTACCTTACAGCTCGTAATGCCCTGTACCTGCAAACGACCCAAGCAAATTTTCAGAAAAGAGGTAATCATGCATGTCAACTCCCGAAAAGTTTACCAAAGACCTCACCCCTGCCGCTATCGAGACCATCAAGAAGTTCGGCTGGCCGTTTTTCAGAGCCGGTGTGCTCATCATCGATGAATGGCACCGTCACCCCTATATCAATGACGACAAGGAACATCAGTATCCCAATGCCGGCGGATATCAGGCTGCCTACCTCCTCGTTCGCGAAGCTAAAATCAAAGAGTTCCAGCCCGACGGCACCGCCAAATGGGTTAAGAGCAACCAAGGCAAGTGGAATCTGCCTTGTGGCCGACTCCAGCCCGGCGAAAGCATCGAAGCTGCAGCCCTCCGCGAAGGTCAGGAAGAAACTGGTCACAGTCTTAGACTGGGCACCCTCTGTCATATCGGCCATCGCGCCGACAACAACAACCCCTGCGTCATCTTCATCTACACCGCCGAATCTGTCAACATTGCCAGCTCCCCCGACCCTGAAGAGATCGCAGACGTCGCCTGGCTCACCTACGACCAGATCCTCGACCTGCGCGATGCCGGTCAGCTCCGTAATGCCGCTCTCACCATGAGCGTCATTAATATGTACCGCAGCTATGATCCGTGTCCTTGCATCCTTCCGACCACCTATCCCTCCAAGAGCTAATCGCCCGAATGTTACATCGACATATTCCGCACCTTAAAGCCGCCAGTAATGGCGGCTTTTTCATGCACATTGATTTAATTCTAGAAAATTAGTAAAATAAAACTAAGAACAATTGGAGGTATTAATGAAAGAAATTATCGAACAAGTTCCCAATGCTACAAATAGCTCAAGATGGGATACCCTTAGCCAAGAAGTACCATTCCAAGAACCAGATAGCACAGAATCCCACGAAGCCAGCCCCAATTTCACTATCGAAAGACTCTCACCGCAAGACGACCTCGGACAAGTCGCAGATGCACTCTATCTCGTAGATCAATACATATTCCCAGATTTATTCGACGACCCAGAAAAAGCCAAAATTCTTTCCCCCGCCCTCTTCACAAATGACCCCAATGCACTCTTCTCCTATGACAAGACTCTAGTTGCTAAAGATACAGACGGCAGTATCGCCGGAATCCTAGTTTATCGTGACCACAACTGCACGCCCTGGGACACAGATGCTGTGCGATCTAGATTTATTGCAACCGGTTTAGAGCTACCGGAACATTTTGAACGAGCCAACGAAAATTACATGAAAAAAGTTACTGATGCCGAGCTCCCAGAAGGCGCCGTCGAAATCGAATTCGTGGGTGTACGTGACGCTTATCGTGGCAAAGGTCTTGGTACTCAATTAATTCAGTCTCTCCTCACCACTCCAGAATACACTGAAGCTCACCTCGACGTTTTAGACAGTCATCCCGAGGCACGCAATCTATACAACAAGCTTGGTTTTCAGCCCGCCGGCGACAAATTCCCTAACTACCCCGACGGCTCTGAAGGAGTGCAACATATGATTCTACAAAAAGACTAACGTTTCAACTATTCCACTACCAACCATTATAAATCTTCGTTATGTTCAACAATTCCCTATTATCCAACTCTTGTCATTAGCCCCATTCTGTGCTACAATGCTATGGAATATTATTTAAGAAAGGGAAATATGAGTCGTATCGGAAAACAACCCATCGAAGTTCCGACGGGAGTGACAATCACGGTCGGCGACAAAGATATCACTGTCGCTGGACCGAAAGGTTCACTTAACGTCCCACTTCAGGAAAATGTCAAAGTTACGGTCGATGGTAATGTCATTACTGTCACTCGCGACAACGACGAACCAAAATCACGTGCCTGGCACGGTTTGCAACGCGCATTACTTAACAATGCCGTCCAAGGCGTCACCAAAGGCTTCGAGAAGAAACTCGAAATCAATGGTGTCGGTTTCCGCTTGAGCGGTGGTCCAAAAGAAATCGAGATGGCCTTAGGCTTTTCTCACCCCGTCAAGTACAAAGCCCCCGAAGGCGTCGAACTCAAAACCGACAAAATGACTATCACCGTCAGTGGTATTGATAAGCAACAAGTCGGTCAAGTCGCCGCCGAGATCCGCGCCTTAAAGAAACCAGAACCATACAAGGGCAAAGGTATTAAATATGCTGATGAAGTTATCCTTCGCAAGGCAGGAAAGGCTGGTAAGAAATAATGAATAATCTATTTCGTGCAAAACGCACTCGTGCCAAAATTCACGGTACCGCTGAACGTCCACGCTTAAGCGTACACATCAGCAACAAACATATCACCGCGCAAATCATCGACGACGATGCTCGCAAGACTCTAGCTTATGCCACTACTGTTGGCGCCAAGGCTACTGGCAACAAGACTGACCTCGCCGCCAAAATCGGCAAAGAAATCGCCGACAAGGCCAAGAAGGTCAAAATCAAAACCGTCGTCTTCGATCGTGGCGCAAAATTATATGCTGGCCGGATGTCTGCCCTCGCAGATGCTGCCCGCAAGGAAGGATTGGAGTTCTAATGGCAAATTCTGATAAAACTGCTCAGGTTGTCAACAAATCTGGTACTCTCAAGATGAGCGACAAGGTCGCCGCTGGCAAGACCCAGAGAGACATCAGCGGCAAAGCCATGCCACGCCGCAATAACCGCCGCGATCGCAATCGCAACATGGATTCTACCCCCAAAGAGTTCGACACTGTCACTATCAACATCGATCGTGTCTCTCGTACTGTTAAGGGTGGTCGCCGTATGCGCTTCAAGGCATTAGTTGTCATGGGCAACCACAAAAATAAAGTTGGTGTTGGTGTAGCTAAAGGTGGTGACGTCACTAGCGCCGTCCAAAAAGCTACCGCCAAAGCCAAGAAAAACATGATTGAGTTCAACATGGATGGCGAAACTATCTGCCACGAAGTTGAAACTCGCTCTACTGGTGCTGATGTCTTGATGAAACCAGCCGCTCCTGGTACTGGTATTATCGCTGGCGGTGTCGTCCGTAGTATTATTGGTCTTACCGGCATCAAGAACTTAATCTCCAAGAGCCTCGGTAGCACCAACAAAGTCAACATCGCCTACGCCGTCATTGATGGTCTTCGCGAACAACTCCCACGCGATGAATGGATCGGTAATCAAGGCAAAAAACCTGCCGAGAAAAAAGCCGTCAAGAAAGCTACCAAGTCCGCCACAAAGGAGGATAAGTAATGAAGTACAATGATCTACAAGTCAACAAAAACACTCGCCCAACCCGTTTTGGTCGTGGTATTTCTGCTGGCAAAGGTAAAACCGCTGGTCGTGGTACCAAGGGTCAAAAAGCCCGTACTGGTCATCGCAAAATGCCAGCCGGATTCATGGGCGGCCAGCGTGCTATTATGCAAGCTATTCCAAAGCTTAAGGGTTTCAAGAGCCTGCATAACAAAGCCACTGTAGTCTACACAGATCGCCTCAACGATCTCTCTGGCAAAGTCGATAATTTCACGCTCGCCGATAAGGGCCTCATTGAAAACCCTTATACCAAGGTCAAGGTCATCTCTCGTGGTGAGCTTACTGCTAAAATCGACCTCGAGACTCAGTTCGCTAGTAAAACCGCTATTGAAGCCATCAAAAAAGCTAGCGGCAGCTTCAAAAAAGTCGCTGTCCCGCAACGCATTGCCGAAAAAAGCGAATAGTTTTCATACAAAACCCGAAAATAGCCCTTCCTTAGGGCTATTTTCTGTGCTATAATGAACGGAGAAAGAATAGGGAATATGAATTTTAAGACTATATTTAAATCGCTGAAAAATAAAGACATGTTGAAGCGCGTCCTCATCGTTTTTGGGCTCCTAATTGTTTATCGTTTCTTAGCCCATATCCCTGTTCCACTTGGCGAACCTGCTACTTTCCAAGAAGCCGTTGCTAGCATCATTCAGCAGTCCGACTTTGGTAGCTTTCTCAACCTCGTATCTGGTGGCGGTCTTACTACTTTCTCCATCCTTCTTGTTGGTATTTCTCCTTATATCACGGCTAGCATCGTCGTCCAGCTCGTTACCAAGGCTATCCCGCGCCTCGAAGAACTCTCCCAAGATGGTGAAACCGGTCGTCGCAAGATCAGCCAATGGACTCGCATCCTCGCAGTGCCTCTAGCCATCGTGCAGTCTATTGCCTACATCTTCATTCTTTATCAGTCCGTACTTTCTTCTAACGCCGCGCTCGCTTATACTCCTACTACTGCCGATTGGATGCTCTCCGTCACTGCCATGGTCGCTGGGTCTATCATTCTGATGTGGTTCGGCGAGCTCATCACCGAACAGGGAATTGGTAACGGTATTTCTATCATCATTTTCGCCAGTATCATTTCTCAGCTGCCTACTACTCTTGCTAGCCTTGGTACTGCCCTATTTGACACTAGCGCCGGCAGCCTCTCGCTTTTCGGTTGGTTCAATCTACCAGTCAATCCCACCATCTTCTGGATTATCATTGGCTTCGTTATAGCGCTGCTGATTGTCATCTACTTCCTAGTCAAGCTCAATGAGGCCCAGCGCGTTATCACCGTCAACTACGCCAAGCGCGTCCATGGCAATAGCACCTACGGGGGGATCAAGTCAATCTTGCCGCTCAAGCTCATCGCCGCCGGAGTCGTACCCGTCATCTTTGCTACAGCCTTCCTCTCACTACCTGCCCTCATCGGCCAGCTTATCCAAACCATTAATCCAGAAGGTACTTTTGGCACTACTTTAGTTACCTTATTCACAGCTCCTTCCGCTAGTAACTTCGCCGCCTACTATCCCAACGGTATCACCGCACAATGGTTCTTCTACCCAGCATTATATTTTGCTCTCGTTGTCCTATTCACTTATTTCTACACTAGCATTATTTTCAATACCAACGAAATCGCCGATAACCTCCAAAAACAAGGCGGCTTCATCGAGGGTATCCGCCCTGGCAATCAAACCGCCGAATACCTCGGCAAGACTATCAATCGTCTCAATCTCTTCGGTGCTCTTGCTCTTGGCATCATAGCTATGTTACCATTCCTCACAGACTATGTATTTATTGTACTTACTGGCACACCTATTGGACTCTCCCTATCCGGTACTGGGCTCCTCATTATCGTCACCGTTGCACTAGAAAACTTGCGTCAGGTTAATTCACGCGCGCTAATGGTGACCTACGATGAATACAAGTAAAAAGACCAAAGTTAATAATAAGGGTGCGGCAAAGATGGAAGACAAACCAAAAGACAATCTCAAAACCAAGAAAACCAAAAACAAAAAGATGAAGTTACCTACACTACGCAAAATTCACCTTCACCCTATGTATGTCATTGGCGGCATCCTAGTTACAATTCTGATCGTTTTCTTTGCACGCGTTGCTATCTGGGAGCACGGCTATCTCGTCGCTATGGAAGGCACCGAACGTGACACCGTCAGCAACTCAGATCTCCAAGTCAACGAAGGCAGCGACGATACCGACAATACTGAGCCCACCGAGCAACAAATCACCGAGTGGATAGTCGCTCCAGATAAACCTCGCTATTTCACTATCCCATACCTTGGCATCTACAACGCTCGCATTGTTGAACTAGGTCTCAAAGCTCAAGGCGAAATGGCTACGCCCTACAACATTTACGATGTAGGTTGGTACAATGGCTCTGGCTCTGTTCTCCCGGGCGAACGCGGTGTCAGCGTCATCAATGCCCATGGGGGTAATCTCGGCTATGGTGTTTTTAGAAACTTACCCAAACTCCCTATCGGTGAATCTATTAAAATCGAAATGGGCGACGGCCGTATCTTCAACTACAAAGTCGTAGAGAGCGTCACCAAAGAGCTTGGCGACGACGCTAATGGCTACATGCGCACCGCCTTCACACCACTCGATAGCACCGGCAACACTATCACCCTTATTACCTGTACAGGCGACTGGTGGCAAAGCAGCCAAACCTACTCACAACGCCTCTTCGTTCGTGCACTCAAACAGTAAAGCATAAAATCCCCCGCAAAAATGTTTACTTTTATAAAAATCTATGATAAAATTAAAGATGTAATTTATGGCTAGTCAAAAGGAAGTGATTAAACTCACAGGCAAGGTTGTTGAGGCGTTGCCAAACACCCAATTCCGGGTGGAACTTGAGAACGGTCATGATATCATTGCACACATGAGTGGACGTATGCGCAAAAACTACATCCGCTTGGTGCCGGGCGACCGAGTAGAAGTCGAACTCACCCCTTACGATCTTTCTAAGGGTAGGATTAGCTTCCGCTTGCAATAGAATATTAAAATGTTGTGATTATTACAACATTTCTGTAAGAAGTCGTAACCAGAAATGCTGTAGCACGTTACCGTGCAAGTTACAACGACCTAAAGGAAAGGATTTTTGACACTATGAAAGTACGTGCTAGTGTTAAAAAAATCTCCCCTGATGACATTTTTGTACGTCGCAAAGGCGTGCTCCGTG
>CAMNUC010000031.1 GCA_946560015.1 uncultured Candidatus Saccharibacteria bacterium
CAGGACATTATACTACCAATGTGTTACTGTCACTGGCAGTGCAGCCAGGAGAGGTGGTGAAAACCCTATCTAGCATTACTAACATGCAGGAGATGACAAGTGCTATATGTAATGCTTCAACAGAAAACGAGACTAAACAACTTAAAGATACTAGAGATAACAAACTCTACTGGGTAACTAAGCTCAAAGATGGTAACTGCTGGATGACACAGAACTTGGATTATGATATGCCAGTGGTATCAGGTGTTGCTGTGATTACTAGCTTAACGGGTGATGGGAGGTGTTGGACTATAGCAACTTCAGCTGAGGGCGTAGGAGGTGGTCAAACTTGCTCTAAGTGGCAAGATAATAATACACTTGCAGAATACTATGATCCTGGAGATATTGGTAGTGGGCATGAACATAGAGGGAATTACTACTCCTGGGCAGCTGCTATGAACAACAATACATCAGCTACTGGGCAAGTACAAGGTATATGCCCAGATGGTTGGTACTTACCAACCAGTAATTCTACAGCTAAGGGTTCATTTGGTGGACTCGCTGCTGCTTATGGGGCGGCAAATGATGCGTCTGGCTCTACCATTATGCGAGGTAGCCCGATGTACTTCCAGTATAATGGGTATGTGGTTTCTAGTGGTAACTTTGAAGTTGGCAGCAATGGTTTTTATTGGTCGTCTGTGCCTAATGGACTAAGTAGCGCATATCGTTTACATATTAGCAGCAGTGTTTTTGATACATACAGTAATGTCGATCGTTATGGTGGGTATTCTGTGCGATGTCTGGCTAATTTTTAAGTATCTAAACCTTTGAACCTCGTATCATGGTGCAATATAGTTCTACCTATTAAGGTGGAGCTATACTCTTGTGAGCAAGGTGGTATTTGGAAAACCTAAGCTCCGGGCTTAGGTTTCCTACACCCCCTAAACCTCCGGCCATCATAAAGCCTCTGAAACATCCCGCTATTCATTAATACGTCGTAAAATACTGCGACCAATAAGTCTTATGCTCTGTATTAGGATCAAACACAAACCCCACCGAAAGATATTTAAAATCCGGATCTAATATATTCTTGCGATGATCTGGTGAATTCATCCACGAAGCCACTACTGTTCTTGGCGACACCGCCGCATTGCCTGCATTTAAGTTTTCGCCACTTTTGCCACCAGTCTGCGGAATCGGGCACGTCGTCGACCACGAGCTTCCATTCGGTCGCGTATGCGAATAATTTGTCATAATCTCGCGTGCTCGTGTATTAGCCGCACCTTCGCATGTTGTACCCCAAGCTAATGCCGACAAGCCATTCTTAGCGCGTTCTTGGTTCACAAGTGCCAACACATCCCGCTTCCATTGCTCCACTGGCGGAGCAATTACCGTCACCGTAATTTTATCGTACCGTGCACCATCATACGTACCACCAGTAATCACTGTAGTGCCAGTGCCGGCTATTACTGGATAACGACAGCGATCTGCTGTGTACCCTAACCACGTACGTGAAGCATTATAAAATTTCGATATTACGGCTGGGTTACTTGATTGCAAGTACCACTCGCCAAGATTGCCAAGCCCACTTGCCACACAAATATCAAAATCAGCCGTCTGATACATCGTAATAGCAGTCTCAGCCCACAACTCGCCCCTACCAACGGTATCATTGCTCATTCCGCCACTGCTCTCCGTATCGCTACCAGTCACATAATTATTGTTGCCATTACTACTCGTATTTCCACCCGGCAACGTTGTAGTGCCGCCACCACCAATATTAACCGACACTGGAGGCGGTTGCAGTTCTTCCATGCCAGGCATTACCAAGCCTACCTCCTCTAGATTTCCCGACACCACATCGGTACGCTCATTTGTAACCTTAAATTCCAAGCCGCCGTTCAAATTAATCGCCGAGAATATCATCACCCCCACGATAATCACTGCCACCGCATTCAATGACAACAATATCATCATTTTTGTCTGGCGCATCATTCTTGCTGCAGCTGTCATCTATTCGCCTCCATTAACATAAACCCCCTCAAAACTATGCACGCAAATGTTTTTCCGAATCAATCACTGTTGCTACTAAGTTAATAATCATCTCAAGCTGCAACAGATCCCGTCGATCAAAACTCGTCTTACCTAGTGGTTTACCCACAATGATCTGACCAAAAGCCTTACCTTTAGCATTTCGTAACTCCGCTACAGCATATAGACCCAAATCTCCAAAAGTTTTCTGCACAGTCTTGTTCGGCTCTTGCCATATTTCACCCCGCAAAGCAGCCCTCAAGTGCGTAATACCGCTTAATTCCGCTGGGGAAATCGCCAGAGATTTCGACCCGTACACTCGCCCATTAATAATGAATCCGATATACGCAAAATGCAAGTGATCCGCCAAGAATCCAGCAAGGTCACGCAAGTCCACGTTCTTCGTGGCTATATGATTTAATTTCTTAATCACATAAGCAATATCCACTTGGCCCACCTGGATTAGTGAGCGAATCGACGCACCAATCTCCTGAATTACCGGCAATAATAACAGCACAATCACAATCATAATAAAGTTCAAGACTAGGATCGAAGTCGAAGGATTCGGAATCTTAAAGAGGGCTGTGAAAATAATATAGAAAATCACCATATAGATTGCCGCCCCCGCCGACACGATCACCACATAAGCCATCACATGCAACCAACGCGTTGCAATCGAAATAATCCGATATTTCAATGCAGTATAGAAAAAAGCGATCACCGTAATACTAACAGAGAGTGGACCTACCCAGATCAAATCATAACGTACCCACAATGGCAAAATCAAGTCAAAAACCGCCGAAAAAATCGCCACCGGCACCATACCCCCTAGTAGCACGTACATACCAGTCTTAATGCGCTTCGCGCTCGCATGTCGTGCGCGGTAGTAGGTCATACAACAAAACATCGACATCACCACTACAAAGTAACTCATATACACCCAATAAAACCAGCCATCAACCAGCTGCACCGAATTGCCAGTATAAGCGATTGTATATCCCGTATACAGCCAGTCTTGATTAAGCAACAGAATCCCACCCAAGATACAGCCTGCTACCAGTGACACTACCGTCGCAATCTTACCAGCCCTATATTTCCAGCTTGTATATCCCAACATCGACGGAGATACTAAGAGAGCGCTAATATAAATGAACATAATAATTATCGGCGCAGCTGCTTCTGACTCGGGCGGCAAAGCCAAAAACGACGCAATTGAGATAGCCCACGTCGCACTCGCAATCGCCGAAATCAAGAACCACACACTATGTCGACGATCTACCCTTGAGGCACCCATCACGGTCATAAAACCGGTCAAAATCGTCAAGATAGCCGTGGCAAACAACAAAATTGAAATTAAACTCACCCTACCTCCTTAATGTATAACTTGTTCCCATTATAACATAGGCATTTCTAAGTAGTCAATAAAAAAGCCCCGCCTCAATATCAAGGCAGGGCTCTCCTGCGCCAATGCGCAAAGATTATTTCGTGGAGGGGTTTCTCAAAATAAAGTCGACCAATGCTGGTAATCGATTATACTCGTCCGGAAAAGTATCCGTCACAACTAAGCCCACCCGCGCTGCAATCTTCCTAATCCGCGTGATTGCCCGCTTCACTGTCAACTCCGGTTTCAATGGCGGATCAGTTTTCCACGCCAAGGTCAAAGCGCAACGAATCATATCCGGCGTCATTACTTGACGGTCAAACATCATAATCCCGCCTGGTTTCAGCATTTTTTTCATCCCACACAGCATCTTTGCAATGTCCTCGTCAGTCTGACAATACGACATCACACCAGTACAATCCACTGCATCAAACTGCCCCTGAAACGCCGGATCATTAAATCCGTTCGCCGCGTCCTCAAAATGATAATCAATGCCATATTCCGACAACGGCCGGTCGAATACCATTTTCAGATACTCTGGCATATTTGGGTCACTGTCGTACACCACCACACGATCGAAGACATCTTTTATCATCTCCGGTCGCAAATAGTAGAAACGCACCATCGGCATCATACCGCCGCCTACGAAAAACACGCTCGGCTTACCCAGACCACTCGCTTCCATATCAGCCGCTAAGTTCAGCAGGGCAGTCTGGTGATTGCACAACCGAAAATCAAACGACCGAAAAGTCCGCTCGCCCACCACAAAGCGGAAAGTCTGCGAGTCCGTCTCCGGATCGATCCTACGATACGTTCCACCCATGTCTACGCTATAGCCACGTGCCGCCTCAAGTGCTGGCGCATGCGGCGACAACACACTAAAATACGGCAGCAGAAAAGCCGACTGCATAGCGAACTCATAGACAAACCGATAAAAACCAGGATCCTCAAGCTGCTTCCTGAGCTTAGGCCACATCGCATCCAACCCTTTTAGGTACTTGTTGAGCTGCTCACAATCATTCTTTGTCAGGTTTACACACAGCAATTTCGCATCGGCATAAAACCGCTCGATTTTCTCCTGCGAAGTCCTAATGCGAAAAATTCTAGAGCCCAACGTAATCAGAATATACTTGATTGAATACGCCCATACGCCTTGCTCAGAGTATTCCTCCAAATTGTGTACCGCCCGATCTACATCATCGATGTCATACGGTTTTTGACTACTCCACCTGTTCTCCAACAAGTGAACCACCTCCATTTTTTAATGTTCTTAGGTTGTTAGATTAGTGTCCCTACCACTCATGTTATTATAACATACAAGACCCAACCTACAAAACTCTTCTTTTAACCTTGACCATTCCTCGTATACTGCTTATAATTATATGTAAGTATTCATATTATATTTCATCAAGAAAAGGTCAAATTATGCCCCGAGAAAAAATCAAACAAAAACTAATGAAGCATCGCCTCTGCGCTACCGCGCGCATCATTGCCTGTGTATCATTTTTAGTACTAACCGTCATTGGTGTTTCATCAATTGTGCGTGCTATGTCGCTCGAGAGCGTCGAAAACCAAAACGGTATCCCATCTTCCTGGCAAATCGCCTCATTAGGCAACCCCGAAACCATCACTATGCCCATCACCTACTGGGATCAACGCATGGACGATTGTAAAGACCCAAACCGCCAGTTTGAATGGTCTGAATGCCGTCTCTATGCCAAAGGCATCATTTCTAACGTTGTCAAAAGTCAACTCGGCGCCGACGGTTTGCCCGTACCTACTTATACTAACAACAAAGATGCCTGGGCTGCTTATCATGATGCTTTCACCGCCAACGTAGTCGGGAACGACCCAGTTCAGCCAACTGATAATTTTTATCGTTGGTTCCACGAAACTTACGATGCCAATGGCAAACAACTCTCCAAGCAATACAACCGCACCGTCACCTTCCACCGCACCAACAACAACACTTACGAGTATGGCAGCAAAGGCACTTTCCCACTTGATGATGTAGACTTCTCCAAAGATGACTACACTAACGCTGAGCATAACTTTCACTTTACTGCCCATATGCAAATCCCCATGAAGATCGTCGCCGATGGTAGCGAGCAATTCTGGTTCAGCGGCGATGACGACGTCTGGGTCTTCCTTAACGGACAACTAGTTCTTGATTTAGGCGGTCTGCATATGGATACCGAAGGTAGTTTTACTATCAACGCCAACGGTGACGTGGTTGCTACCGTCAATAACGTCGCTGACCAAAAGTGCCGCCAAGAAAAAGTCTTCAACCCTCTACATATCGGATATGACACATACAATAGCCAAGTAGAAAATAGTTGCCCACGTTCCACCAAAACCACCGTCATTAAGACCGGTTTCAATAATGGCGACGTCGTTAACCTAGATTTTTTCTACGCCGAACGTAGCACTACCGAGTCAAACACTCGTATCACAATCTCCAACATGCAATGGCCAATTTCTGCAGATAGTGAAGTGACCGGAGAAATCAAAGGTAAAGTCGGCAATTCCGAAAGTAACCTAGTAGAATACATTACTAGCGTCCAAAATCGTGACCCTAAATTCCCACTAGAACTCCATCGTATCTCCTCATACGTCTACGACGAATCCAGTGCTACTGACAAAGCAGGTGAAACCCAATCCTTCACCAACGCTGGCTTTATCCCGCTCAGTAATACTACATTATACTACAGCACATCTCTAGAAAACCCAAACTGGCAGCCAGTCGAGATATCTGCCCCGATGAATTCCATGGATGGTTTCAAACTCAATACGCCGCTCACTATGGCGCGTGCTGGACACGAAGGGGATACGCTCTATTTCCGCTTCGCCGCCGAAACTTCTGAATATACCGGTAACATCACCAACCGCACCAGCTTTTATACCGAACTAGACGGCATTTCTGGCGTCACCTATGATCATGTTACGATACCATACACCGGCAAGACTACCACAGATACTGGCGAAGAACCAACTAAACAATATAACCTTTCTATTGAGTACCGTATTGACTTTGGTGATGAAGAACCAGATCCAAGTATCCAAACTCCACCAGCCATCAACGAAACGCATGATGATGGTTACGAGTTCGTCATCGTTTCTCCAGAAGTTCCTGGTTTTACGCCAGACATTGATGTCGTAGAAGGGAAGATTGCTGGCAGCGATATCAAACGTATCGTTACATACACCAAAGAAAACGTCACGCCCGCACCAAAATACACCGTTACCATCCGCTACCAGTACGAAAACGGCGACCAAGCTGCTAGCGATTATTATGGTGAATACAGCGCAGGCGAAGAATTCTCCATCCCATCTCCCGTCATCAGCGGCTACAACCGCGATATTGCCATCGTCGCAAGTAAGATTACCGATCATGATCGCGAATTCACTGTCACTTACACAGCCATAGACAAACCCACCGAGCCTGTCGGCCCCACCAATCCAGTCAACCCCGACCCAACTCCAGAAGAGCCCGATGACAATTTAATCCCATCGATCCCAGTTAACCCCGATGACGACGAACTTACCTATACTGGTCCACTCGGCGAAAGCGTCTTTGTTCCTAACACCGGCATCGTGAGCGACGTAGTTGCGCCTATCTTTGAGCAGTACTTCGCCGATCTCATACTATCCCAAGGTTTTGTTCTCACAATGCTACTAATCTTCGCTGGCTCTTTCTCGACTTACTTCTCTTTGCGCAAATACCTCCATCTTACCGTCGCACCAGCCACTACTCGTACTACCAAGAGAATGCCAAAAACCGTCGCAAACTCTAAAATCAGCAAAACCAATAAAAGCTCCCGTACTAAATCCTCCAAAAAGTCCAAATAGCTCTACTTCCACCTAGCCAAAAGCTCTCCCCTAAGGGGGAGCTTTTTATAAAACGCCAATCGCACGCTATACCCACACCTAGCCTTTTACACTTAAAGATGTTATAATCAACCCTATGAAAGCTTCCCACCTTCATCTCGCCTACGGTACCAAAGTCGTTTATGACGATTGCAGTTTTAACTTAGAACCCGGCGACAAAGTTGGTATCGTTGGTGTTAACGGCGCAGGGAAGACCACTCTCTTCCGTATTATTCTTGGTCAGCAACAACTTGATGATGGCGAAATCACTCTGCCTAGCCTTCGTCTCGGCTATCTGCCGCAAGAAATCACCATTCCACCCGAGCATCACAGCATCACAGTCTGGGAATACGTCGCCGCTGGTCGCCCGGTCGATAATCTTCAAGACCAGCTCAATCAAGAATACGAAAAACTCGCCAAATACCCTAACAGCCAAGCTATTCTTGATCGTATTACCAATCTTCAAGACCTCATCGATTCCTACGATATTGCCAACTTTGACTACGAGCTTCTCAAAATCCTCGACAAAATGCATCTCTCCAGCCTCGTAGATCATAAAATGTCCAAGCTTTCTGGCGGTCAAAAATCCAAAGTTGCTTTCGCGCGGGTACTTTTTGAAAACGCTGGTCTCCTGCTGCTTGACGAACCCACCAACCACCTTGACGTCGAAACCAAGCAATTCGTCACCAACTACCTTCGTAACTATAAGGGAACTGTCCTTGTGATTTCTCATGACATCGATTTCCTCAATCAAATCACCAACAAAATCCTCTTCGTCAACAAAACCACCCACAAAATGAAAGTTTACAATAGCAATTACTCCGAATTCCGCCGCCAGTACGCCGCCGATCTTGCTGCCGAAGATGCGCGTATCACCGAACAAGAGCGAGAAATCAAACGTCTCTCTGAATTTGTCGCCCGTGCCCGTGCCACTAAACGTTCTAATACTGCCCTCATCGGCATGGGTCACCAACGCGAAAAAGTCCTCGCCAAAAAGCTCGAAGAGCTCGGCACCCGCGAACAAACTTACGCGCGCGTCGCCATCAACATCACCCCCACCAAGCAGAGCAACAAAACTCCTCTCGAAGTCCAAAATCTCAGCTTTCATTACCCCGATAGCCCTACTTTGTACGAAAATCTTTCCTTCAGCCTCACCCGCGGCGAGAAATTCCTCATCGTTGGTGAAAACGGCGTCGGCAAATCCACTTTACTCAAGCTCATCGTTGGTGAGCTCACTCCGGATACTGGTAACGTCATTTTCGGCAACAACACCACTGTCGCTTATTACGCCCAAGAGCTCGAAATCCTTGACGAACGCCGCACTATTCTCGAAAATACCACCAGTTACGATTTTACCGAAACCGAGCTCCGAGGAGTTCTCTCCAACTTCCTCTTTTACGGCGACGATATTCACAAGAAAGTCGCAGTCCTCTCTCCCGGTGAAAAGGCCCGCGTCGCCCTCTGTAAAACTTTACTAAAGCGCGCCAATCTCGTCATTCTTGATGAACCCACCAATCACTTTGATCCCGAAACTCAAAAAATCATTGGCGAAAATCTCCGAGATTACGATGGCACCATCATTATGGTGAGCCACAACCCAGAGTTCGTCGAACAAGTCGGCATCACACGCATGCTCATCATTCCATCTCGTGCCACTACTGATGATGCCAACAAATCCAGCAAACCAGAGCCTCACCTCGCCCTTATCAAAAATTACTCTTATGACCTCCTCGAATATTACTATTATCTCAACTCCGATTTAGTCTAGCTACGCTAGCTAAACTATCATTCGTAGCCTCACATTTCTTCCCATTTAGTCAACTCATATACCGTTCCCATAAACCAAATCCCACCAAAAATTGCTTTTCTTACGATTCTATCACTTTCCCTATTGACAAAACGCAATTTATTTGGTAAAATAAAAGCATGGGGTATGTTTAGCATCCCTAGTATTATTTTATATGAGGAGGATTTACCATGAGCATACCGATCCAACTTCCAATCACTGCCGCCCAGCAAGCCGCCGGCAACCTCACTTCCGAGGGCGCCACAAATATCGCCCTGCTGCAGGACCTCAACCGCACCGTCACGCCCAAGTCTATGTGGGCCCAGCTTGCCAGTGCTACTGATGATCGCCAAGATTTCTGCGGCTTGTTGGCCTCCGCGCTGACCGATGATGCCACCTTTGCCCAGCTATATCCGGACGCCTTGCTGCGAGACCCTAATGCCATCATTTCTGGCCACGGTCTGCCGGGCTTGCGACAGGATACCACCGGACAGTGGAACCACATCGAGCCGAGCAACGCCACCGCGCAAGACCGCCGCGACTATGTGCGCCGTCACCTCATCGTGAATGCTGCCAAGCGGATTCTCACGATGATGAACCGCAGGATCACCAACGATCATGTCGCCGCCGCTCAGCCGCGCACGCTGCACGCCGCCCTCTGTCTGACCCAAGTTGCCGCCGACGTCTGCGAGCATTTTGATCCCACCTTCCTGGACAGCATCAGCAGCCCTTCACTGAAGAGCTTCATGGCAACCGCCAACGCCTAACTCCTCACCCATACCGCCTCACGGGGCGGTATTTTTTTATCCAACTCCTCTCCAACACTGCCCCCTCAAAGCATTCTCACATCCATTTCCAGGCTAGATTTTTGACAAACTTTGTGCTACAATAAGAACACCTTGGGGATTCGCCAAGTGGTAAGGCAGTGGGTTCTGGTCCCACCATTCGGGGGTT
>CAMNUC010000032.1 GCA_946560015.1 uncultured Candidatus Saccharibacteria bacterium
GTGGCGTAGCGCAAAGATAATTAGTATGATGAGAGCAACGCCATAAGCATAAATGGCGCCGCGAGAAAAGGTGAAGAATAAGGTCATTGAGAGGAAGCCAGCGAGAATCGTCATGCCGATGACTTTCCATTTGTTCCAGTTGATTTTGGGGAGGTGGATCTGGTGGCGGAGAACCTGGGTCTCTACTTTATTCTCAAGATAATTAGCTTCAGAAACCATGCTGTTGGCGAATTTGCGTGAGCGAAAGGCAACAAGATACAATGCCGTGAGAGTAGGAGCGAGGAGCAAATTACCCATAAACTGTGGCTCAATAGCGAAGCCGGACGGGTGGGGGAAGCCAAATGAACGATATGTACAGCCAGCACAGAGAAGAGTAGTGCCACGATCGAGGCCGAGAATATCCATAATGCTCTGAGCATAACAATATTTGCAAACGAGGACAGCAGAGGCAAACATCACAAAAAGAACATGCGTGCGAAGACGGCGAGGCGTGCCAGTTAGAGGTAATATATATAACATCGCAAAGATGGCGAAGAAAATTAACCATACAATGCCAGCCGTGAGCAATCCTCGTAACGGATTATCAGACCAGAAGACGGAGAGTGTGAGATAGAGTGGGAAAATGGCAAGGAGGAAGAAACGCCGGTCAGAGATGCCTGGGAGTTGGTTTGGTTGATGGGAGCGAAGGATGAGGAGCAAAACGAACGCACCAAGGTCAAATAGCAATAGCCAGATCAATGGCAAAGAAAGCTCGAAGTTCATGGAATCATTAGCGCCGAGGGAGATGATGGGATGATAAGAAAAAAAGAGTACGGCAGGTAAAGCATAAATAAACCACCATAATATTTTACTGAGGGCTTTCATGAAGTTCGCTCCTTAGATTGGATTAGTTTTGACATTCCCTGACGGAAGTGATCTACGCTGAAAGAATCGGCAGTGTGGGAAATCTTGGCACGATCGAAGTGCAAAGTCTGGAACCTCGTAATGGCTTCGGCGAGCGAAGTGGGAGTTTGCTCGGCAAAGAGGAGGCCGTTCTTGCCATCTTGGATAAAGTCACGACTACCACCGTCTTGATAGGCGATAACAGGGCAACCAGCGGCGAGAGCTTCGACGGCAGCAATACCAAACGGTTCAAGGCTGGGAAAGAGATAGGCTTTGGCGTTTTGAAGATAGATAGCGAGCTCATCACTCTTAGTCCAAGGGAGGAACTTGATGAGAGGGCTATCGGCGGCGAGCTTAACGAGACGGGCACGTTCGGGGCCGTCGCCGACAACGAGTAGAGGCACTCCAGCCTTGAGGCAGGCTTCGATGGCGAGGTCTACACGTTTCCAGGTGACTTGGCGGCAAGCAATGATGTAATATTGGGGCGGCTGGGGGCAGATAATTTGTGGCGGAAGATCGGAGTGGTCTGATTGGTAGTGATATTGTGGAAAAGTTTGAGGTTTCGGTGGATAACTCCCCTTTTTTGGTGGAAAAGCTGTGGAGAAGTTTGAGGTTTCGGTGGATAACTCCCCTTTTTTGGTGGAAAAGCTCTTAGGTTTGGCAGAGAAGTGATTGAATTTGGAGATTTCAACAGGCGGAGCAATGATTACGGATTCACGATGATAGTATTTTTGAATTTGGTCAGCAGCATAATGGGAAATGGTGATGAATTGATTTGGGCGTTGGGCGGCTTTGAAATCGGCTTTTCTAAGAGGCTTGACGAGAAGCTTGAAGAAAAAGCGCACGATGGGGTTAAGCGGACCAAAACCAGGATTTTCGATGTATTTGTCGTACATTTGCCAGTAATACTGGGTAGGAACATGGCAGTAGCAGAGGTGATAGGCACCGTGGTGGGTGCTATCTATTGACTTTTTACCAGATGTGTGATATAATGAAAGGTTAGGGTGTGTTTTCTTGGTTTTGGGGCGGGTGCGGACAGATTTAGCTTCAGCGCCAGTAACAGAGATGACAAAGTCGTATGCTGAAAGGTCAAGGTGGCTAAAGTAGAGCTGGCGAAGAGGGCCAAGAAATTTACGCAGAGACTTGGGGAAAATCTGGAGCCAACCAGTTTTGACGGTGGCATCATTAAACCAATCAAGTCCCTTTTTACTATACTGAGAGGTATAGATAGGTGCATCTGGATACATGCGGTGGAGCTCAAGGAGGACTTTTTCGGCGCCGCCCGGGGTGGTAAGCCAGTCACAAACAAGGGCAATGCGGAGTTGGCTAGACTGAACTTTGTTTGTCTGACTGCTCATTTAGCGCCCTTACAAAGAATGACGGCGCCGATAGTGCGGAAAATGATACGAAGATCCAACCAGATAGACCAATTTTGAATATAATAGAGGTCGAGGGCGCGACGTTCTTCGAAAGAAATATCGCGACGACCAGAAACTTGAGCGAGACCAGTGAGACCAGACTTAACAGAGAGGAGCAGTGAACGATCGCCGTAGTGGTGGAGCTCGCCAGGAACGAGAGCACGGGGACCAACTAGTGAGATATCTCCCTTGACAACATTAAGTAATTGCGGGAGTTCATCAAGCGAAGTGGCTCGGAGGAACTTGCCAAGCTTGGAGATACGTGGATCATTGGGAATCATATCGCCACCTGCGCGGTATTTTTTGATGAGGTGAGGCTTACCCATTTTGGTGAAGGCATCCTCGGGAGAAAGACCATTGTACTCGGGCTTCATGGTACGAAACTTATAGATCTTGAAGCGACGATTGTAACGAGAAAGGCGGGTTTCGGAATAAAAAGCAGGGGCGTGAGGGTTAGCACATTTTTCGATAAGCCAGATGATACCCATGGGGATGGCAGCGACAAGGAGAATGAGGCCACCAAAGATAATGTCGCCACAGCGTTTGGCGAAGCGGGCGCCACCAGCGAGCGGGGTAACTTTGACTAAGATGGCAGGGGTACTACCAACGAGTTCTAGCTCGCCCATCTGAGCGGTGATGGCAGCGGTAGAAGGTACAAAATAGTATAAGAGGTGGTGCTCGACGGCCTGACGATAGACATACTCAGTGCGGCGATCATCGGTCTGGAAGATAACGTCGGCACGGGTCTTGCGAAGAGCTTCTTTGAGCGAAGAATACTGCTTACGGCGGAGATCTTTGGGAATATGACGAGCACCAGCAACGATGCCAGCTAGACGAAAGCCGGACTCAGGGTAGGCGGCGATATAATCGGCGAGATATTCGGTGTTTTTACTATTGCCGATAATGACAACGCGGAGAGCAGCCTTGCGATTATGCTTGAGGGCAAAACTTCGACCCAAGCGAATGGTTCCCCGAAATAAAGTAAGCATGATAAAACAAGAGGCCACTGCGTACAATGCCATAATGCGGACTGGGAAAAGATCAAGATCGAAGAAAAAATCTACAGTGATAATAGCCATCATGCCAACAACAGAAGCGAGAAAGAGGCGTCCAATTTCTTGCCAGCGGCTATTACTTAGGATAACAGATTTTCTGTAGAGCCCAAAAGCGGCAAGGATAACAAGAAAAATTGGGATCATAAGAATCATCGAAAAGACGAACTGCCAAGGGTCAGCATCGAAGTAAAAGGGACGTTGATCGAGATGGGTGCGAATGAGGTAACCAACCAAAAAAGAGAGTAGAATCGCACATGCATCGCCAAACATTAAGAAGGCGTGGAAAACTAACCCGGAGTCCCGTTTCATGAGTTAATTATAACATGAGAGGAAGGTTTGCCAAAGTGCATAGCTAAGAGATTTTGGATGATAGGGTAATTGCCTGATTGACAAATTTGTGAGCAAAAGGAGAGCCACCCACCACGAAAACATCGTGAATTCGTAATTTTAATAACTTGCTTCATAGTAAAAGTACTTATTTCTAGCGATGGAATCGGTTGCAAAAACTAATTTGAACTTATTTCGAAAGTAATGATGACTCTCCTTTTGGCAACAAAAATGCGGAAATTGCCACCAATTGTTATATTATAGCATAATTTTAGGATTTTTGGGCAATTTTTGGCGCTAGTGCTTGTAGTTTTGAGAAATTTGGTTATATACTCAACAGCATGGCAAGAAGTAGCACCTTAAACTCTAGAGCCGGCGGGTGGAAAGGAGGATGTATGAACATATGGAAGTTAAATTTTCTGTGTGGTTTGTGAGTGTGAAAGTTAAAGTTGCCATTCGTAAGAAACGGCAACGCTAACATTTTCCTAACCTAATTATAACACACGATTAGGCGAAATACAATAGTCGATTATGCTTGCTTAAGCGTAGCTGGCTGAGCGTGTTTCTTTTGCTTCTTGCCAGAACCCTGCCGCCCGTGGTAGGAATGAAAGTGAACGATATGCGTTTTGATAGTTCCCTTTCATTTGCGGCAGGCTGCCCGCTTTGCAAGATGGTATTTTTGGGGAGCTAATTTGCAGTAGCAGTAATAGTAACCTCAGTGGCATAAGTACCAGAAGATATAGCTACAGGAAAGGTAAGGATTTTATTTTCTGGAGATTGAGGTGATTATTGGAACACCTCCAAACTAACCAACAGGCTGACGAGGATACTACACTTAGTGACACGGAAGTAATGGGAGCATTGGAAGCCGAGAGGCAAGGCAATGACTTTTGGGTGGGTCGATTGTAGAAAACGGCGCCAATTGGCTATACGTCAGTATAGCAATAAGTATTATGTCGTCCAAGATGTGCCAGAGGGCAGTGTTGAGGCGAGGAGATAGATTTGGGCAGCGATGAATATTAAAGAAGTGAATGTAGCCTAATTCCATAAATCAATAGACCTGATCGCAGGTCTATTGATTTATGGAAAGATGGTTTTCTACGAATGCGGACTTTTGCGCACTATAGCCACACGAATAATCTGGCTTAAGCAAATTATCCACAACACCAATAACAATAAATAAAGAGAAAGTAGCAAAGCTTCAGGTTGAGGACTTGAGGAGTTTAGCCAAACCTGAATAATCTCCCAATCGTTATTGTACAATGAATGCGATCTAGTCCACCACATTCTTACTTCTACCAAAATAGGAATAGTAATAGAGAATAATAATGTAATGACTCCTATAACTTCTTGCCATTTTTTCTTAGCTAAACCAATCATAAAACCGCCAATTAGCACTCCTAGCACTAAAATTAGAAGTCTAATCCAGTCATTGAAGGTAAAAAACACATCCATCTTTTTTATTATCGCCTTACTCTGCCGTAGGTGCCAGTACCACCGAAGGTCCAGTCATACCTGTCCCAGCTGTTGCCATCTTCGCTAACCCATCTATTATAGTTGCTGGAATGTTGAGCAATCACAAAATCATTATAGGTCATTATCATATTATCTAACTGATATGATCCCGCGTAGTTATTCTTGTATGTGACAAAGCCCATATGATCCCAGTCACCATCAGAGTTATTATCAAGGGCTATTGCGTCGCCAACTTGAATATTCATTGAGAAGTTCATCATGCGGTTAGTTTTATAGCCAACGCCCATGTAGCGAGCGAAAGTGTCGCTCCTGATCCATGAAATAGAATGTTCGTGTTTACCATTTACAATTCTATGCCACCAGCCATAGTTTTCATTGGCATATGAATCTTGCGATACTCCACCAGCCACAAGAATCTGAGATACGAAATTAGTACAATCTGTACCACCAAAATCTTTATACTGAGCTGTATTGGCATTCCAAGCATACCTTTCAGCATACGAAACCGCCGCACTTACGTTAGGAAGCGTGGCGTGTGTCGATATCCCGCCACCAGCATTAGTTGAAGAGTTATATTCTTCAGCAAGGGGCGAGAAATATGGCAACATAAAACTCAATTGCTCTAATTGAGTCTCTTCCGAGTCCGAATCGAGGGCATAAGTTGATGTCATAGAATTGGCAAACTTCTCTGCCTCGTCATTTTTCTTGGTATTTTCATATATATCAAAGAAGTCAACTAGGACACGACTATCAGATTCGTACGCCGCTGCTTGATATTCTTCCCAGTTTTCCGACGATAGCTCACTCAAGCCATACTTTAATGAGATGTCGTCTATTGAAGCCTTTTCTAGTTTTTTAAAATTAGTTAGGGCTGAAACTGGATCCAAAAATTCACAGAAAAGCGGGTTTTCAACTCCGTTAATCGTAATGGAGCGTATTACGCCGATTTCGCCATATTGACCGAAAAAATCGCCCCAACGACTAGCAAGACTATCTTCTTGGGCGACAATATCATTTGTTATAGCTAAAGATTGCTGCGGAATGGTCGCTAAACTACAGACAGCAAGCGCCATACCAGCTAAGGGTATTATTTTGCTCTTTTTCATAAGAACTTTCTGCCTTTTGTTAATGTCTATATTTATTATTGTACTACTAATTCTTCTTTATGAATGCTATTTTCAATAATTAAAATGTTAAGTTATACACAGGTAAAAATGGTTCTGGACAAATCTATTCACATTTTGTACTAGTGTACCATAACGTAACTACTGGAATATCATTAACCCAAATTCTGCGTCATACAACAGTTACCGTCTTTAAGTTTGGCGACCCAGTAGGATTTACCATCACGCATGTCTATGAGCTGTTTGGTTTTATTGTATCATGAAGTTTGTTGTATTTTAACCTTTATACTACTTTATGAAAAGTGTGGTACGATAGTAGTAATATGGAGAAGATTTTAGTCACAGGGGGTACTGGATATATTGGATCACATGCAGCGGTAGAATTGATCCAGGCGGGTTATGAAGTGGAGATTTTGGATAATCTTTATAATAGCAAGATAGCGGGGCTGGATCGTATTGAAGAAATTACTGGGGTGAAGCCGAAGTTCTATAATGTAGATTTGCGAGATGCGGAAGCACTGGCAAAGGTGTTTGCAGAGAATACATACGATGCTGCGTTGCATTTTGCAGGGTTGAAGGCAGTGGGCGAGTCGGTAGAACAGCCGTTGCGCTACTACGAGAACAATATCGGTGGGACAATTAATCTACTGGAGTGTATGCAGGAATATGGAGTAAAGAAGATTATCTTTTCTTCATCAGCAACGGTGTATGGTGAACAGGATTCGCAGAGTTATACTGAACAGATGATAACTGGTCAGAAAATTACTAACCCGTACGGGCGGACGAAGTACATGATTGAAGAGATTCTAAAAGATGTGACAGTGGCAGACCCAGAATTTGAAGTGACGATATTGAGATACTTTAATCCAATAGGAGCGCACTCGTCGGGGTTAATAGGCGAAGATCCAAACGATAAGCCAAACAATCTAATGCCGGTAATTATGAAAGTGGCAACTGGGGAGATTGACCAGCTGTCGATCTATGGCGATGATTATCCGACGCCAGATGGAAGTTGTATTAGGGATTATATTCACGTGGTAGATCTCGCGAAAGGACACCTGGCGGCACTTAACCATATGGATAAAGGGGTGCAGATTTATAATCTGGGCTCAGGTGAGGCGCATTCTGTGTTTGAGATGGTGGCGGCGTTTGATAAGGCGAGCGGAATTAAGCTTCCCTGCCAGGTGGTGGGGCGACGGGCGGGAGATTTGCCGGGGTTTTATGCAGACCCGACGCTAGCAACAGAAAAACTGGGATGGACGACAGAGCTTACGATTAATGATGCAATGCGAGATACACTGAACTTTTTGAAGCATGAGGGGCTGGAGCTGAGGAGAGATAGCTAGCATCGAGGCTGGCGAATGGGGCGATTGAGCTGGTGAGTTGGTTAGGTAACTAGAAAACAATGCTCGTTAGCAGAGCTATGTATCTATGTTAGCACAAGCGGGTTGATTTGTCAATGGCTTTGTGGTGCGCAGCTTTATTTGCGAACAGAGGTGTATTTCTTCCAGGCGTAGCGGAAGATGGGCTTGCCGGCGAGGAGTGAGTACATGGCAAGCCGGTCGCGGCGAGTGGCGAGGGGGTTTTTGAGAATGTAGTTTTTGTGGGAGCGGAGGTATTTGATGACTTGTTTTTCGGCGTGTTTGAGAGATTTGGAGTCGATGGAGGTACCCGCGAGGGACAGCGGAGCGGATGGCGCTTGCGAGGCAGCGGATTGAGGTGTGGAGAGGCCAGAGGCAGTAGATGATTTGCTACTTGCCGTGACCATTTGGCGTAGAACACTGAAGCGGGCGTGCATGCGGCGTTTCTTAGTAAGATCAGTGAGGAGGACGCGGTCGGCGGGGGTGAGACTGGTGGGCTGAGGTGAGGGCTGCGGAACTGGAGTGGAAGATTGAGTGAGATTGGAGGAGGGCGCGGTAGACTGAACAGAGGTTTGGCTCCAGGCTATGATGTCGTCACACATTTGGTCGGTAAGGTCGATGAGGTCGAGCTTTTTGAGATTAAAGCTTTGTTGAGTGATAGAGCCCGGAGTTTGATAATAATTGTAATATTCGGCGTTGGAGACAGCGATGTGATCACACTGAAGGACGAGCTTATAGGTAGTGCCGACGTCTTCGTAGAGGCGGTGGGGCGGGAATTCGACGAGATCGAATAATTCCCTAGCGTAGAGTTTACCCCAGGCAGACATAGAGAAACCCTCCTCGCAGAGCATGGCTTTGAGGCATTCGACGGTAGTAAAAACTCGCTCTTGGCTGGGCTGGTGGGGCTTAAGGCTGCCAGTACCTTCGGATCTGACTTCATAAAAACCGCAGATGGACATCTTGGTCTTATTTTGATAACAAAGACGATGGAGGAGATCAATCATGTCGGGATGAATAGTATCATCGGAGTCAACAAATGTAACCCATTTGCCGGTGGCAAGTTTAAGCCCGGCGTTGCGCGCCATGGAAAGACCTTGATTAGGCTGATGAATGACTTTGATGCGCTGGTCTTGTTTGGCAAAAACATCGCAAAAGGTGCCGCTCATGTCGGTGGAGCCGTCGTCAACGAGGATAATCTCGAGATTAGGATAGATTTGCTGGCGAATGGAATTGATACAGCGCTCGAGAATTTTCGCGACATTGTACACGGGTACGATGACGGAGATGAGAGGGAGATAAGGTTGAGTGCCCACGCCAGATTTTTGCATTTAGAATCTACCTTTGATTTCTTCAAATTTAGCAAGAGCGGAAGCGATGGTCTTGTCCATATCGTAATAGGCATACTCGCCAAGACGGCCACCAAAAATAACATTGGCTTCTTTGGCGGCGAGGGATTGGTATTGCTGGAGCTTAGCGCGGTCTTCGGCGGTATTGACTGGATAATACGGTTCATCAGTGCGCGTCCAAGTTTTGCTGTATTCACGGACAATGACGGTTTTACCAGAATTAGGGGCGTAGGCAGTATTGGCATAGGCGGGGTCGTTGGTGCGTTCGGGGTGAAAATGTTTGAATTCGTGGATACGAGTATACTTAGGCTCAAGGTCGGCGTAGTTCATGACGGGGCAACCCTGGAAGTCATCGACATCTAAGACTTCTTTCTGGAGATCAAGGCTGCGCCATTTGAGTTCACCAAACTGATAATCGTAGAAGCGGTCGATCGGGCCAGTGTAAATAGTGAGAATGCCTTGATCTTTGAGACTTTGAAGTTCGGGGTCTTCAAAGTAATCAGTCTCAAGACGGACTTCAAGCTTATCACCACAGCTTGCGACAATATTTTGGAACCAAGCTTCGTAACCATCAGCGGGTAGGCCTTCGTAGGTATTATTAAAGTAACGATTGTCGTAATTATAACGGACGGGGAGGCGCTTGATGATGTCGGGAGAGAGGTCCTCGGCGGGAGTTTGCCATTGCTTGGCGGTATAATTCTTAATAAAGGCGTCGAAAAGTGGCTTACCGATGAGGGAGATTCCCTGTTCGGCGAGATTTTGAGGATTTTTGGGGGCGCTGGCAGCCTGTTTAGAGATTTCGGCTTTAGCTTGGTCGGGAGTGTAGGCGGCATGGAAGAATTGGTTGATGGTGCCGAGGTTGATGGGCATAGGATAGACTTCGCCCTGGTGAGTGATGTATACTTTATGAACGTAGTTGGTAAAAGTACTGAAGCAATTGACGTATTGCCAAACTTGCTCGTCTGAGGTATGGAAGAGGTGAGCGCCGTACTTGTGG
>CAMNUC010000033.1 GCA_946560015.1 uncultured Candidatus Saccharibacteria bacterium
GTACCAATAGTAATATTGGTATTTATTTTGTAATCAAAATTGATGATATCTAGTGTTTTAAAATAATACGGTATATGTGTTCCGTAAGAGTCTCAACCGAGGAGCAGGTGGACGGAGCCCCTCGTGAGGTGCAAAAGCAGGCTATCATCGATTACTGCAACGCAAATGACATCGAGTTGCTCAATGTTTACTGGGATGGTGGATTTTCTGATAAGAACGCTCGCCGTCCACAACTTCAGCAAATGCTCGATGATATCAGTAATGGCAAGTTGAAGACCGATGCTGTCATTGTCTATAATCTGTCAAGGCTCACTCGCAACCTAGCATCGTTCGCTGCTGACATCCTTCCGACCTTAGCAAAAAAGAAGGTCGAACTACGCTCAACTAAAGAGGCTATTGATGACACGCCATACGGCAGAATGATAGCAAACCTTTCGATTTGTGTCCATCAATTTGATAATGATACCAAATCGGCTACCACTACGGACAATATGCGTGCGATAGCGGCTCAGGGATACTGGCAAAGCCAGGCACCCGTGGGATTTGTGAGGAAACACATTCCAATCGGCAAAAAGACAAAGGACGGGAAAACTCGCTATCGCACGATTCTAGCACCAGATGAGCGAGATGATACTGCTAAGAAGGTGGAGGATGTGCTTGGCTACTTCCTTGCAGGCAATAGCGTGGCAGATACGGTGCGTTATGCAAAGAAAATCGGTCTCAAAACTCGTAATGGCAACGACTTTACGATTCAGTCGATGGAGAATCTCCTGGCACATCCTGCTATGGCTGGCTACAACTGCTCCGCCAATCTGACGGATGGTAAATATGTTCCTGCCAAGTGGGATGGGTTTATCTCACTCGACCAACATCAGATTATCGTCCAGAGGATTGCTCAATGCTGCAAGAAAACTGGCGAGAAACAACCCTACAATCGCAGCAATCCAGCCTTTCCACTCAAGGGCACACTCTACTGCGAGAAATGTGGCTACGCCGCTCGTGGCTCTGCTCCAAAAGGAGGAAGTGGCAAGCCGAGTCCTCGCTACCATTGCTCTGAATGTTCTGGTGCTGGCTCAATGGCACCAGAGGCGATGCACGATAAGTTCCTCTGCTTAATGCAAGAAATCACTCCAGTCAAAAACCTGCTCAAGGCTTTCTCCATCGCTCTGACAAGGGCAATGAGGCACAGCGTGGAAAAGGCAGAGAAGGATATTGCTGAGAAAACAGAACAACTTGCAGGATTGGAGGAGCAGGACAATGAGTCGTTTAAGGCGGTGATGCGAGGTGAACGCTCCCAAGCCGACCACGAGCGATATATGGCACTCCTAGAGCAGGATAAGCAACAATTACGGGATGATATTGCTACTGCCCAGGAGCAGAAGACTCTGAGTGAGAACAAAATCAATAGGCTCATCAGCCTAATGGAGAACCCTGCCGAAATCTGGCAGGGGGCATCTCTCGAAGTGCGGCAATTATTGCAGCAGATGATTTTCCCTCACGGCATTAAGGTTAATCTGGGCACAGGAGAGTTTGAAAAAGTTGGAACGCACAATTTAAGCCCACTCTACTCTGTTATTCCACCAAAAAATGACTCAAATGAGCCATCTTTGTCTCCTCTGGTGCCCGAGACTGGACTTGAACCAGCACGCCTTGCGGCATATGCTCCTAAGGCATACGTGTATACCAATTTCACCACTCGGGCATAGTTATATTATAACACACTCTGGCGCCAACGTACCCAAAAATCGCAGCTTTTGACTGGCGGATACTACTGGTAAAATCCTCATCAGTCCATGTTCGCACCTCTGGTGCTAGCCCCGTTAATGGTAGCCACTACCAGTAAAGCTCATTCTGACCAGTTCTCGACACGTAAAAGTAATTTTCAACTCTCCCCCATTTTTCCACAGCTTTTTACAGGTAGCTACCTCTAGTCTAAAATAAGTTAAAAACACAACGCTAATGTTGTTGACACCCCACATCTAGTGTCATAAAATACTTATAAGACACTAAATATGGTGTCACACAATATTAAACCAAGTTAATAAACCAAAATTTATCAAAAAATAAACAGGAAAGGTACAGGAGGTATATTTTTTATGTTCAAGAAAATCGTTAAGCGTGATGGTAGCATCGTAACTTTTGACCCAGACAAGATCACCGAGGCGATTGCTAAGGCTGGGCTAGTGACGGAAGAGTTCAAGCACGATCGTGCCAAGCAACTTTCTGACAAGGCTGTTCGTCGCGCCGAAGAAACTATCAAGCGCCGCACTCCTAGCGTTGAACAAATCCAAGACATTGTTGAGCAAGTTCTTATGGAATCCGCCTTTAAGCGCACCGCCAAAGAGTATATCACTTTCCGCCAAGAGCGCAACCGTATCCGCGAGGCTAAGAGTAACCTTATGAGCATTTATAAGACTATTGCCGTTGCTGATGCCTCTGAAGATTCTGATGTCAAGCGCGGCAACGCCAACGTCGACGGCAACTCCGCCATGGGCAAGATGCTTCAGTTTGGCGCAGAAGGCTCCAAAATCTTTGCTAAGACTATCCTGATGAAGCCGGAATTCGCCACTGCTCACGATAATGGCGATATTCATATTCACGACCTTGATTTCTATGCCACTGGTACTCTTACTTGCTGCCAGACTGATCCACTCCAGCTCTTCGAAAATGGTGGGTTTAACACTGGCCATGGTCACCTTCGCACGCCTAACTCCATCGGCAGTTATGCTGCTCTTGCTGCTATTATCCTCCAGGCCAACCAAAATGAGCAGCACGGCGGTCAGTCTATCCCGAACTTCGATTACGCTATGGCGCCAGGTGTCGACAAAAGCTATCGTAAAGCCCTCAAGCGTAATCTCAAGAAATATAATGACTTCACTGGTAGCGACCTTAATATCGAGATTCCAGAAGATACCGAATACCGCAAAAATACTGAGAAGCTCGTAGAGCTCGGTGTTCCTGAAGCTGTTATTAAAGACGCTGAAGAGGATGTCGAAAAGCAAACATTCCAGGCTATGGAAGGTTTCATTCATAATCTCAATACTATGCACTCTCGCGCTGGCGCTCAGGTTCCATTTACTTCGATCAACTTCGGCACCGATACTACCGAAGCTGGCCGCCTAGTCAGTAAAGCTCTTCTTGACGCTACCGACGCTGGTCTCGGTCACGGTGAGACTCCTATCTTCCCGATCTCCATTTTCAAGGTTAAAGAAGGCCTCAACTACAACCCAACCGATCCCAACTACGACCTCTTCAAGCGCAGCATGGAGGTCTCCGCCAAGCGTCTCTTCCCGAATTTCGTCTTCATTGATGCCCCATTCAACCTCAAAGATTACAAGCCTGGCGATTATCGCACCGAGATTGCTACCATGGGATGTCGTACCCGTGTCTATAGCAGTATCTTCCCAGAGTCAAACGGCATCGTTACTGGTCGTGGTAACCTCAGCTTTACCACCGTCAACTTAGTTCGCCTTGGTATCAAACACGGTATTTGCACCGGTGAGCGCCAAGAAGCAGATTGGTCTGGCTTCTACCGTGAACTCGACGAAAAGATGGATCTTGTCGCCGACGAACTCCTTGAGCGTTACGAGTTCCAAGCCAATCAGCATGTCCGCAACTTCCCATTCCTTATGGGGCAAGGCAACTGGTTCGGTAGCGAAAAACTCAGCCCCAATGATACCCTTCGTGATGTCATCAAGCACGGCACACTTAGCATTGGTTTTATTGGTCTAGCCGAAGCTCTCGTCGCTATGACTGGCAAGCACCACGGTGAAGATGAAGAATCTCGTGAGCTTGGTCTCGACATTATTACACACATGCGCGAAAAATGCGACGCCTACGCCAAGAAATACAAGCAGAACTTCTCCCTCCTTGCTACGCCAGCTGAGGGTATCGCTGGTCGCTTCACCAAAATTGACAAAAAAGAATATGGCGAAATCCCTGGTGTCACCGATCGTGACTTCTACACTAACTCCTTCCACGTCCCAGTTTACTACCCTATCTCCGCCTTTGATAAGGTCGAGATTGAGGCCCCATATCACGCTCTCTGTAATGCTGGTCATATCACTTACATTGAGCTTGACGGTGACCCTACCCAGAATATCGAGGCCTTCGAAGCCGTCATTCGCAAAATGAAAGAATCTGGCATTGGCTATGGCTCTGTCAACCATCCAGTTGATCGTGATCCGGTTTGTGGCTTTTCTGGTATCATCAAAGGTGATCGCTGCCCAGCCTGTGGACGTCTCGAAAGCGAAGGCGATGTGCCGTTTGAACGCTTGCGCCGCATCACTGGCTATCTAGTTGGTAGTCTTGATCGTTGGAATGACGCCAAAAAAGCCGAAGAAGCTGCTCGCGTCAAACACAACGTGAATGGCGTCTATACTACTGGTGAGAAATCCGCTCGTGAAGCCGCCAAGCAGACCCAAGACAAAATGACCGGTAAAATGTAGTATAATTATATACAATATGCAAGACAAGGCTAGTACGCTGTTGCTAGCCTTGTCCCAGCAGGGAAGACTATAAAAGAGAAGTATATTATGCAAATAAGATTATCTGGACCCCTCGAGCATGACAATATCGTCAATGGTTACGGTTTGCGTGCTGTTCTCTGGACGCAGGGTTGCCCCAATCATTGCCCCGGTTGCCAGAATCCAGAAACTTGGGACTTTAATGCTGGATTTCTAGTTGACGTTGATGAAGTTAAAGAACGCTTGCGCGCCTTCAAAGGTCAGACTGGCATCACTTTCTGTGGCGGCGAGCCATTCGTACAGCCAGAAGCCTGCAAAGAGATTGCCGACTGGTGCCGTGAGGAGCTTGGCTGGAATATCTGGTCATTCTCGGGCTTCACCTACGAAAAAATCCTCGAAATGGGCGAAGCCGAAGTTGCCTTTCTCAAAAGTCTCGATGCCCTCATCGACGGTCCTTTTATCCTCGCCGAGCGTGATCTCACTATGAAATTCCGTGGCTCACGCAATCAGCGCCTGCTTCATCTCGAGCACGGCACCGCCAAAATCACCAAGATAGAATAACCCTATCTTCTAATTATAGCATACTCTGTCAGAAAAGTCAATACTAAACCCTAAAATTCACTCAAAAAGGTCAAAAAATGAAAGAATTATACATCATCGCCTGCATTTCTCAAGATCATGGTCTTGGCAAAGCTGGTGATTTACTTTGGCACATCTCAGAAGATATGCAGTTTTTTCGTACCACTACGCTAGATAGCACAGTTGTCATGGGTCGCAAGACTTACGAGTCCATCGGTCGCCCTTTGCCCAAACGTCAAAATGTCGTTCTATCCCGCCAAGATGTTGATGGCGTCACTACCTATCGCGACCAGTCTGTATTAGACGCATTCCTAAAAAGTATCCCTGGCAAGAAGTTTATCATTGGCGGTGCTAGTCTCTACCAAATGTATCTGGATCAAGCTGAGAAGCTTTATCTCACTGAGGTTGCGTCTACAAAGCCTGCCGACACTTATTTCCCAGAATTCAACCGTGACAATTACACCCGCAAAGTTCTCCAATCCGGCGAACATGAAGGCGTTAAGTACCAAATCGCCGAGTATACCAGAAAGAGCCCACTGAATGATTTATCTTGATCACGCTGCTACTACGCCCATGCTCGACTGCGTTAAACAGAAAATGCACGAGACTATCGACCTAGAGCTCGGCAATGCCTCTGCCCTCCATAGCCCTGGTCAATATGCTAGCCGCTTAATTCAAGAAGCCCGCGAGAACGTTGCGCGTCTAATTAATGCGGATCCTTCCGAGATTATTTTTACTTCTGGTGGCAGCGAGAGTAACAATACTGTCATGCATACTTTTGCTAGTCAAGATATTGCCATCAGTGCAATTGAACACCCCTCTGCCATCGAGGCTGCAAAAGTATATGCAAAGCATGTAGAATATATCCCAGTTGATCAGTGGGGACGTATTAGTATTCAGCATCTTCCGAGCAATTTTCAGCTTATATCCGTCATGATGGCTAATAATGAGCTTGGTACGCTAGAGCCTATCCAGGAAATTGCCCAATATTATCGCCAGAACGCTGCTTCCCACACTTATATCCATACCGACGCCACTCAGGCTCTCGGCAAGATCCATATCGATGTCAAAGCGTTGGATGTTGATTATCTCACTTGCTCCGCACACAAAATCGGTGGTCCACTTGGCATAGGTCTTTTGTATATCAAAAAAGGCAGCCCAATCACACCACTCATCTATGGTGGACACCAAGAGTATAGGCTGCGCGCCGGTACTAGTAATATGCTTGGGATTGTTGGCTTTGGTGAAGCCGCCAAATGGTGTTGGGAACACTGGTCTTGCAAAAAATACCAAAAAGTTAAACAACTCCGTGACCTCCTCCGCCAACGCATCCTCTCAGGGGTCCCCTATAGCAGTGCCAATAGTCCAGAAGGCGGCTGCTTACCCAATATCCTAAACATGAGTTTTCAAGCTGCCGAAGGCGAATCCATCCAGCTCTACCTCGACGCTGCTGGTGTTGCGGTCTCTACCGGCTCTGCCTGTGCAGCGGGAGATCTTGAGCCAAGTTATGTCATTATGGCCACCAAGAAAGACGCCGAAGTCGCCCATAGTAGTATTCGTTTTTCACTTGGTCTCGATGCGACTTCAGAAGATATTAATCAAGTCATGCAGGTTTTACCAGACATTATTGGGCGCCTGCAGGGAATCAGCACAATTAAAGTAGGAGATTAACCATGGAACAAGCTTGGGTATATTCAGACATCGTCAAAGAACATTTTCTAAATCCTCGTAACTTTCTTATGGGAGATGAGGCCAATTATCCTCATGATGCTGAAGGTATTGTAGGTAATCCCGTCTGTGGCGACCAAATGAAAATGTTTATTCAAGTTAAGGATGAAAAAATTGTCGACGTCAAATGGAAAACTTACGGTTGTGCCAGCGCTATTGCTTCTACCTCAGCCCTATCCGAACTTGTCAAAGGCAAGACTTTAGACCAAGCACTTAATGTTGGTCCCGAAGAGATCACTGCCTATCTCGGCGGGCTACCTCAGCACAAATTCCATTGTTCGGTTCTTGGGCACGAAGCCCTCGCCGCCGCTATCCAAAACTATCGCAATCTGCTATAATACAGTTATGTATATTCGTAACAAACCAGCCGCTGCTTGCTATAAGTTAATGTTAGGCCTAGTAAGCTTAGTCTTATCCTGGTATTTGTTTAGTCAGTATGGGCATTCCGCCTTTCGTCTCTTTCCGACTTGGATCCTCTTAATTTCAGCGCTATATTTTCTCATAAGCGCTACGATCCTTGCTATTAATGCTCGCAAGTTTACCGGTAAAAACTTAATGCCAGTCCTAGAAGGCATGATAATTCTCGCTTTTTGGCTCATGAGCGGCATTGCCTTAGCTTCGGCCAAATATCATTTCTACCTCCCAGAGCTAGAAGATTGGCTAGTGCTTCTCCTTTGTCTGTTCTTGCCAATCTTGGTTACTTTGGACTGGGTACTGTTTGTCAAAAAAGGTTGTTGGCGCCCAATGATGCCGTTCTACGGTTTAGTTTTACCAGTTTCCTACATGTCAGTGATAATTTTTACCGCAGATTTATTACCTAACAATATCGATTTTCGTTACCCGCTAGAGATGTTTAACGCCTGGGATTTTGGAATTTGGCCTATGCTTAGCTACGCAGTGGCAACTGCTAGTCTTGTTCTTATATGTGGGTATATCTTGTATCTTATTGATTTTGCACTTAGCGGTAAACTTGCAAAGTATATCGTCTTGCCGCATTTGCGCGTTATTGAAGTTGATGAAAACGGTCAAGAAGTTCGTCCCATCACCGAACCACAGCAGTCACCGCTAGCCAAATCCGCTAAGTCGCCTCATTCCATTAAAGTCGAAGCTACTAAGCCTAAGCCCACTGACTCTCACAAAGACGTCTCAGACCCTAAGCCTACCCATAAAACCACGCAAGCTAAAGCACACAAGCCACCCAAAACGGTCAAAGTCGAAACTATTCCCACAGAAAAGCCTACCACTAAGGCTACGTCTACCGATAAGCCTAAGTCTTCTTCAAAGTCTAAAGCCTCCAAGAACACCCCACGCCGCCCTAGCTCTAACTAGGCTGCACCCCCTTGCGGCTATTTTAGGCTGTCATTGCCGCAACCGTCTGGTAAACGAAGTCATTAATATCATCTAAACTTTCGCACCATTTTACGGGTTTATCTACTAACTGTTCTATAGCCTCATCACTATAGCTCCATGGCATCCAAGCTGGCATCACATTCATTAAAGCCGGAGAAAGCGCAACGTTAAATGGACTATCATCTACAAGAATTGTTGTGCTCGGGTCGAGAACTTTCTTGTGTGTCTTACCATAATGAATAATATGCATCTGAATCTGTTCTTGTCTAAGCCCCGGTACCGCTGCCAGGAGCTGCTCAGCCTTCAACTCAGCAATACGCTCACTAAAAGAATTACTATTAAATACTACCCTCGCACCTAGCTGCTGTGGTGCCAAGATATTCTCCACTCCAGCCATAAATTGAATATTTTCAAAATATCTCGAATCTGCAAATGCTGCAATAATTTTTTGGCGTTCTTCTCGACTGAGTAGTGGGTTATCTTTGACTGAAAATGTTGATAAGAACCTGTTCTCATCAATACCAAGATCCTCCGCAATCCTATAATTCAAAAGCCAAACTATATCGTCTATATCATAAACGACTAGTGGTGTTTTGTTGTTATCTAAAATCCCCATATGTTACCTCCATAATTAACACCATTATTGCATACTTCGCCCCAAGTGCCAAATACTAATCCGTCGAGCCAAACCCGCCCCTACGCTCTCCGTCTGCATCATCTCCATCCACCGTCAGGTATTTTTGGAAAATTACCTGTGCAATTCGATCCCCCTTTTTGACAGTGATTTCATGATCGGATACGTTAAATACCAACACTCGAAAATGCCCATCATTCTCCGCATTATCATAATAATCCGCATCAATCAACCCAATCCCCTTCGCTAATACCAGCCCTTGGCCCGCGCCCGAACTCCGGTTGATCACCGAAAAGTACTCATCCGTTCCGCAGTA
>CAMNUC010000034.1 GCA_946560015.1 uncultured Candidatus Saccharibacteria bacterium
AAAGAAACGGTTTATGATGATATCAAGATTGCCACTGAAGGCGACTCAGAGACTATAGCCGAGGTTAGTCGTACCCTCAATACTGTTTCTACTGAGAAAGTTTTTAACTTCCTCATCGATCAAGCCGATCGCCTCAACGCCTCTGATATCCATATTGAAAATTTGCGCAATGACATCCGCATCCGCATGCGCGTAGACGGCATTCTCCACCCAGTAGCCAATATTGATAAAGACCACTATCGCATCTTCATGGGTGAGCTTTCTGCTCGGGCCAATATTTCTACTGCCTCCACCAAACCTCAATCCGGACACATGCAACAAGAGATCCATCGCAATGGCGCCTCACACTTACTCAACATTCGCGTCGAAATGGTGCCGACTATGTATGGACAAGACGCCGTACTTCGTCTCTTCAACTTTGACGAAAGCCTGCTCAATCTTGATCTGCTCGGTCTCTCCGATGACGAAATGTCTACCATGCGCGACATTATCTCTCATCCGCGTGGGCTAGTCCTGATGGTTGGCCCCACTGGTTCCGGTAAATCTACTACCTTGTATTCCATCCTCAACGCCCTTAATACTACCGAGCGTAAGATTATCACTCTTGAGGATCCTATTGAATACGGTTTGACTGGGATCTCGCAAATCCCCATCCAGACCAATGATGGCGGATCATTTGCCGAAGGTCTGCGCTCAGTTTTGCGTCTTGATCCAGATGTGGTGATGGTAGGTGAGATCCGCGATGCTGATACTGCCCGTACCGCCATCCAAGCTTCTATTACTGGGCATTTGGTCTTATCTTCTTTTCATGCTAATTCTGCCGCTGCGGCTTTCTCGCGCATGATTGACCTCATCGGTGTCAATCCAATTTTCGCCAGTTCTATTCGTATGCTTATCGCTCAGCGTCTTGTGCGCAAACTTGCCGACAAAAAAGAACCTTACAAGCCAGACGAGTCTACCGTTGCTTACATTCGTGAGAAGATGGCCAATGTTCCTGGCGTCGGGCTGAGTGATATTACGCTATATCACCCCAAACCCACTGAAGAGACTCCGTTTGGTTACAAAGGTCGCACCGTATTGATGGAGCAGCTCGTTGTTTCGGAAGATATCCAGGGTTTTCTACGCGGAGATCTTAAAGACATTAGTGCCGAAGCTATTGAGCAAAGTGCACAAATGCAAGGCATGCTCACATTGGAGCAACGTGGTATCCTCGCAGCCTTGCGTGGCGAAACTACACTAGAAGAAGTCTCTCGCGTAATATAATTTAACACCAGAAAGGTCAGAGTATGGAGCAACTGCTGCAATATTTCACCCCAAACTTATATCAACTTTATCTCACCATTGACCGTACCACCGAAACTATCAACGGCACCGTTTGTATTTTTGGCATTCCGCAAAATTCCGAGTTCGCAAAGTTCCATGCTGTTGGTCTTAAAATAAGTTCCGTGGTCGCCAGAAAAGCATTGCCCGGTGACGAAAACTTAATTTACAAAAATTTTTCAGACTTTTTAGACTGTGATTTTGAGCAAAAACACGGTGAAATCAAAATAAAAAATATTTTTCCTGCCCAAAACAGCCAAATTCAGTACAAAATTGAGTTCTCAACCACCCTCAATAAGAATATGCAAGGTTGCTACTTGTCGAATTATTTATTTAATGGTGTAGATAAAAAGATTGCCACTACCCAATTTGAATCACACTGCGCACGCGAATGTTTTCCGTGTATTGATGAACCAGCAGCCAAAGCCGAGTTTATTGTGCAACTCGATATTCCCGATTTACAAGACGATGACGTTGTTTTGTTTAATACTCCATTAGAAAACCAAAAAGCTAAGACCTTTACTTTTCAACGTACGCCACGTATGTCGACTTACTTACTTGCATGGGTTATTGGTGCTTTTCAAAAAGTCGAGACCACCAACAAAAATGGTATCAAAGTCGCTTCTTACTGCGCGCTCAACCAATCTCTCAGCAGTCTCAACTTTGCCAACGAGGTCGCCGCTCGCTCGCTTGAATATTATGATGATAAATTTGGCTTGCCTTATCCACTTGCAAAACTAGACCAAGTTGCTCTTCCGGATTTTGAAGCCGGCGCCATGGAAAACTGGGGTCTAGTTACCTATCGTGAGTCTTGTATGCTTGCCGAGCCAAATGCTTCCGTCGATACTAAACAATCCGTCGCTATTACGGTCACGCACGAACTTTCCCACCAGTGGTTCGGTGACCTCGTCACTATGCAATGGTGGGATGATCTCTGGCTTAACGAATCTTTCGCTACTATTATGGAATACTATGCTACCGATGCACTTTATCCTGAGCTCAAAGCTTGGCAAGATTTCTTTACCGGTGATTGCGTAGCCGCCTTGCGCCGCGATGCGCTCCCCGGCGTCCAAGCCGTCCAACAACCAGTAAATGACCCTGCCGAGATTGCCACCTTGTTTGACGGCGCCATCGTCTATGCCAAGGGTGCTCGCTTAGTCTTAATGCTCATGCGTCTCATGGGCGAAGAAAACTTTTACCGTGGCGTGCGTGATTATTTTGCTGAATATCAATACCAAAATACCGTTGGTGATGATCTCTGGGATAAACTCCAGCCTTACGCTGATTTTAATGTTAATGATCTTATGCACATATGGATCTCTCAGCCCGGTTATCCAATGATTTGGCAAACTGAAGATAGCATCAATCAACAAAGATTTCTCATCAATGGTGATACCGACACCAGTAAATGGCCTCTCCCTAAGGTTAAAGATGATATGTCTGGGCATTATCTACTCAATCTTAGCTCTAAAGAGTTCCAAGCCAAGATCGCTGCCTTTGATACGCTCTCTAGCGAACAAAAACTCCGCCTCCTCATCGACCGCATGCTACTCGCCAAAGCTCAAAAGGTTGGCTCCGATACATTATTTGACATTCTGCCAAAGTTCACTACTGAAGACGCCCCCGTCTGGGACATTCTCCTCAGTATTATTAATGACCTCAAAATTTTCTTCCTCGATAATTCGCCCGAAGAAGCCTTATATCATATCTTCTTGTGTCAACTTATTTATAATCGCCTCCAAACCATCGGCGTCACATCTAAAGCTCACGATAATAGCAGCACCAAACGTCTCCGCAAGGTTCTTGCCGTTATTGCCCGTTTTGCCCGCGATCAAGATACTATCAACGCTCTTGCTGCCCAATATTCTCCCGACCTTTTTCGCATCGACGCCGAAATGCGTGGCAATATCTTAATGGCAAAAATGCTCACCAATGAAGATACTACCTTCTCCTACCTACTTACAAAATACCAATCCGAGCCCGATCCCGAGCTCAAAGATGATATACTTTGTACTCTCGCCAATGCCAAAGATCCGCAAAATATCTCTACTGTTATGCAGCTTCTCTCCCAACCCGAAGTTGTTCGCCCGCAGGATCATCTATATTTATATATTTATTTGTTGCGTAACCCCGCCGCCCGCGCGCAAACGCTCGATTGGCTCTATGATAATTGGCAATATATCGAAACGCTCGCCGGCGAGAAATCCATCGAAGACTATCCTCGTTGCATGTCCAGCTATATTAATACCCGTGCTGAAGCTGATAAGTTTTATAATTTCTTCGACCAGCACTCCGATAATCCAATCCTAAAGCGTACTCTCACTATGGCGCGCGCCAGCATCGAAGCTAAGCTCAATCTTATCACCAATCAGCGCCAAAACGTATATAATAAACTCCAAGAAGTAACGGAGAAGTAATGGCGGCAACAAATCCCAGCGCTGGCATTATTGCTCCACTTGGCCTAATCAATGGTAACTTTGAAAGGCCAGAAGCATGAACCTCTACCTCGTTCGCCACGGTCAAACTGATTTTAATAAAGGTGAAATTGTTCAAGGTATTTCTGACATCCCGCTCAATGGCACCGGCATCCAACAAGCCCGCGCACTCGCTCCAAAAATCAAGGATCTAGAATTCGACGCTTATTATGTCTCCCCGCTCCTCCGTGCCCGCCAGACTGCCGAGATTATCACCGACGGCAAAGCTAATTTTCAGATCAATAACCTTCTCCGTGAGCGTAGCTATGGAGAAATCGAAGGCCAAAAGGTAGATTTATCTAGCCTTGGCGATGTTTATGACCGCCGCGCTAATATCTCCACTTACGGCATCGAGCCAGTCCGAGATTTACTCGCTCGTGCCCAAGAGTTCCTCGATCAGCTCAAAGCCACCCACCAGCATACCGACAGTATCCTTGTCGTCGCCCATGGCGCCCTGCTCCGAGCAATGCACTTCTGTATCATCGGCTACAACGACGATACTGATTTTCATGGTCAAGACGTCCGCTTCGAAAACTGCGAAATGCGCAAGTACAAAGTCTAGGAGCATCAGTGGTGGGCGAGTATCAACTTGAAGAATTAAACGGCGGGCATAGCGGTGCTGAAAATTACAAAATCACCCAGTCTGCTCAATCAGTTTAATCAAGCTTCACTACTTTTCTCGGAGCAAGATATGCATCTCATCCACGGCGACATCAAACGCTCCAACCTCATGCGAGATCAGAATGGGGAAGTATACCTCATTGACATCGAGTCCATGAAATATGGTCACGATACACTTCAACCAGCAGATATTATATACCTATAACTTTAATTTTATTGAGCACTTTGACTCTGTCTATCGCAGAGGTAATCTTGAAGAATCCAAGGAATACCTCGCACTCGTTCAAAAAAGCTTTGCCCCTACTCCTGCACCCCAATCAATATATAATTTAGCTCATCTCTTGCTAAAACCTCAAATTTAGCATAAATACCATTGACAAAATACAATATCTGTGCTATAATGAAAGTATGGGGCAATTCTAGTCCCTAGGATTGGTATATCTTTACAGATATATCATTTACCCCATATCAGATCGTAAGGCGCCTTAGGAGCGCCTGCGAAGCAACTTAATAATTAGTTAGTTTTTTCAAAATCCTACCAAATCCTACCCGACCCTTAAACCTACTGATCCAAAAATCTACAGAAAGTGAGTGATTTGTTTGGCAACTTATCAACCGCGTCCCTATCAGACTGAATGTTGTGCTGCTCTTGCTCAAGCTAGGGCTAATGGCATCAAGAAAGGTCTGGTGGAGATGGCAAGCGGCCTTGGTAAAACCCTGACCGCCAACTTTGACGTACAACAATTCCTGCAAGATTCTCCAAACGCACGCGTTCTCTATCTTTGCCATCAAGAAAGTATCCTCCTGCAGTCCAAGCAAAAGTTCCAAAAGACCTTCGGCGAAGAGTATAGCTACGGCATGTTTACTGGCAATTACAAAACCTCGCATGCTGTCACCTTTCTCTTTGCTACCTTACAGTCCATGCGCGATCATCGTGAAGAGTACGGCGTAGACGCCTTCGACTACGTTATTGTTGATGAAGCGCATCACACCGCCGCCGAGACATATCAACCTACTGCGGACTATTTTAAGCCTCAGTTCTTGCTAGGTCTCACCGCCACTAAGGATCGCATGGACGGGCAAGATATCTTAGATACCTATGGTAAAATCATTTACCGAATGGACATCTATGATGGCTGGGAACAAGGCTGGCTAGCGCGGGTTGACTATCGTATTATGCTCGACGACCTTAAGCAAGAGGAATTCGAGAAATATGTTGGTCCGCACGCCACCGACGAAAAAGTCTCCCTGGCTCAGCTCAATAAGACTATCTTTGCTCCGCAACGCGACGAAGACATCGTCAAGTCAATCCGTGAGCAAACCTCCGATTTGGAAGAGCCCCGCATTTTCATCTTCTGCCCCAGTGTAGAACATGCCAATGCGATGGCGCACCAATTCGTCGGCGAGGCTGCCGTCATTCACTCCGGTCAGAGCATTGGCCTGAACGAAGCCATCCTGAGCAATTTCCGCTCTGGTGACATCCGTATTATTATCTCAGTCAATATGCTCAACGAGGGTATTGATGTTCCCGAGGCTGATGTTGTGGTCTTCCTCCGTGCTACCGAATCTTCGACGATTTTCTTCCAGCAACTCGGTCGTGGCTTGCGTATCAGCGGCGAAAAACGCACCGTGCGCGTGCTCGACTACGTTGCTAACATCGAAAGAATCTCCACAATTCTCGAGATGGAAGAAACCGCCAAGAAGCGCATCACCGCTAGTCCCACTTATTCCCCCTCCGCCAACAAGCCCAGCCCTCTTGTCATCAATATCCCCACCACCAAGTTCAAGGTCGAGCGGGTGGATATAGAGTGCCTACTTAGTAACATAAAGAAGAGGAGACGGTGGACCAAAGAAGAAGTAGTAGCTGGTTTAATCGCTATGTATGAGTCTGGGCAAAAGATAACATCTAAGACTATTGATCAAAATCCAAATTTACCGTGGTCTGACACTATCATAAACATGTTTGGCGGCTCGCTCAACAACGCATTTAGGGAGGCTGGCATACCGCCGAATCAACGCGATAAGGTTAATATTGATCGTGATACCATGATCTCTGAGGGCAGAAACATGGTCGCTAATGGCGAGAAAATTACTTACAGAACTGTGCGCAAGAATCTTAGATTGCCACATCCAGCCACGGTTGCTAGAGAGTTTGGATCTATAACCGAGTATGCAAGCATATGTGGACAAGTCATGGTAACTAAAGATCTCTCAAGAAATGGCATGCTACGGGCTTATTGGGCGGAAAGTAAAAAAGCCGAACACTGGTTATCGCTGAATGAAGTCGATAAGAACAAGATACTGACTTACGCCGAAAAATATAGGCAGAAATTTGGTGGCGCTCAAGAGCTCATTAGCCTTGCGAAGAATACATATGGACCTATCTTAAGCCCAGAAGAAACATTGGCTCAGCAAGCAAAGAAGTTCCAAGAAACTCAGTTTAGACTAGCACAAGAGTTCTATGAAGCTAGCCAGGCCAAAGGACGGTGGTTAACCCAACATGAGTTCAAGAGCCAGAATAAAGTGTCGTCTCTGTCTAGGTATCGTAGGTACTTTAATGGTGGTATCAAAAAAATCATAGAATTTACCCGCCAGTATATCGGTGACCTAGATGAAGAAATATGCAGTCAGCAACAAACGCAGTTCAAGACTGACGCGCAGCTCATCAAAGAATACTGGCTAAAAAGCAAGGAGGCAGGTCATTGGCTTAGCGGTTATGAAGTCGGTCATAATTCCGACCTTGCCAATGATGTGACCTATTACAATCGCTTCGGCGGCATGAAAAACACGCGGAACTTAGCAATCTCACTCTTCGGTGATTTCACGGAAACTAACTAACCCCCAAACCCCACGCTCCGGCGTGGGGTTTCTCATGCCCAGTACAGACCGCTAACGCTACTCTGCCAACACGAGCCATAAAAAATCCCCGCCACTTTGGACGGGGAATTTTTGCCAGAGAATTACGCGAGGAAGAGCCCAAGAAAACCCTCCAAGAGTTCGTTTGCGGCTTGACGCAGATTCTCAAACAGGGAAGGTTTCGGCGGTGATTGCTGTGTTTGGCGCTCACACTGCTGTTCTTGCTGTCCATTGGCGTCATGATTGGTCTTGACGGCTTGAGCTTGCCGCTGTCGCTCACGGGCTTGGGCTTGCGCAGCCTGATATGCGGCATCTTGCGCCGCGATGCGCGCCTTATATTCTTCTACTGCAATCTTGTGTGTCTGCTCGGCCTTAGCCCTAGCGGCGATATCTCGCCTCAGGTGGTGAACCAGCGTATCGATGTCACTCTGCCGTTCATCCATAATCCGATAAGCCAATAACCTATCTTCATAATTCTGGACCAGCTTCAAAAATGCTTCGCGGCCAGCAGACTTCATATCCCAAGTCGCCAAATACAACAATTCATCAAAACTGTCATATCCACGACGGCTAAAGAACCGCCAGCTCGGCAGATATTCATCGCGCTCAATGCCTTCTGCCGTTAGGATTTCGCCTAGCTGCACGCAACGTTCAATGTAATAATGCCGCAATTCAGCACCATTCACATAGTTCCAACAAACGTGCGGTAAGCGAGGACGCTGATACTGGGCAGCCATTTCGGCAAGAATAGTATCCACCTCTTGGTTTACCGTCTCACCGTGGCATAGCTCTTGCTCTATGAGCTCACTTACTTCATCTTTATAGCTCTCTCTTGTCGCCGCTAAGACATCTTGGCTAGACTTCACTTCCAGCGCCCCAATACCTTTGCTTATTATGTCTTGCGCTGTTGGTTGGGTTCGCTGCCACTCTTCCAGGTAGGACAATATCTCATCATCCTCAGCACTGCAATGTGGTCGCAAAATTTGGCTTTCGTACATCAATGTACTCATCTCCTCATCTCTGATCTGTAAGGTACGATTATTACTAAATTACCCCCTACGTCATTATAGCATACTAAAGTCAAAAAGTCAATGCTTACTATAAAAATCTCCCTATAAGTCTGTCAATCTTGCCAAAATGTCTATCAATTAGCATAAATACTATTGACAAACTCTGTTAAGTGTGCTAATATAGAGATAGTCCACGAAGAATGGGCAAAACCCAAGTTTTTGTGGATGCAAATTAGGAATTTCGACTCAATTTCTACCAAATCCTAGTACAGCCGTTCACTCAATCGCACATGGCGAGAAGGTTTTTACAGAGGTAGCTCCAAAAATCTACCAAAAAATTCAAAAATCTTCAAAAAAAGTCTTGCATTGTTTTAGAAGGTGCGCTATAATTAGGAACAGTTAAGCAAGTTACCACCGGTAACCTCTGGATTAAGATAGAAATTGCGAGGTAAGTCTATCGACTAAATATCTCGATTTGAGATTTCGAATTAACAATTTGGACAACGATGAAATAATATTATTCTTATGAATAATGTATTGTAAGACGGATCTAGCAATCAAATATCGATTGTTAGTTAAGTCAATGCATAAAAAGGTACATAAGGGCACTGATAGTGGA
>CAMNUC010000035.1 GCA_946560015.1 uncultured Candidatus Saccharibacteria bacterium
AGAGAATTTTCTCAGGTTCACCAGTCGGTTTTTCCATGTCGTAGACCAGAAATTCCTGAAAGTTACAGGTCACAATCCATCGGGGCCGCTCCGAATAAGGAAGTTCCGCAGAATAACGTTTTGCTTGTTGAAATGGACTTAAAATTGAACCGTCAGATTGTAAAATTCCTGCATATAAATTCTTGCCAGAACTTTTTTGTTCTATTAGAACGTGTGTAGAAGGAATAATGCCATCAATAAAACTTGTATGGTCGATTACGACTTTATCTTCGAAGCGAATAAATTTTTCTGGTTTTTCAACTCCAAGCACTTGAGATATTAAAGATAGCCAAAAAACTTGGCTCTCACCTTTTTCATAACCTCTATTCTTCCAATACTCTGCAAACTCCTTGGCATTTGTTTTCCGTTCTTTGTCGGTCACTACATATCCTCCTATTGTATATGTATATTATACCGTATTAACAAGATTTTGTCACAAAATCCACCCATTTTTTGTGACAAAATAACCGTTTTCGTGTATAATGTAATCAGGGAAAATATATGAGCAACCATGAATTTATCGAAACAGAAATCTTAAATAAGCCGTCAGGAAGTGTTTTTATCGCTTCTGATTTTGTTAATTCAGCTTCTTATGACAATATCCGACAAATCTTCTCGCGCCTAGAAAACGAAGGCAAAATCCGTCGCATCCTCCCTGGTATTTACGATAAACCCCTGTACAGCCAGATTTTAAATCAAGAGGTTTCTCCCAATATCAATGCTGTCGCCGAGGCGATTGCTCGCAAGAATAATTGGTCTATCATCCCGAGTGGCAATGTCGCGCTTAACCTACTGGGTATTTCTACGCAGGTTTCGGCCAAGTGGGAATACTTTAGTAGCGGCGATACTAAAGATTACCGGGTCGGCAATACTTCCGTTAGCTTCACCCGCCGCGCCAACAAAGAGTTAAACCACATGTCAACTAAAACCGCCCTCGTCATCCAAGCCATCAAGACGCTCGGCAATGACAATATTTCTGATGAAGTTGTCGCAAAATTTGCCAATAGACTTTCCGATACAGAAAAAGACACCCTTCTAGATGAAGCAAAGCCCACTACCGCTTGGATCTATGAAGTGATTAAGAAAATCTGCAGGAGCTAAATGTACGAACTAGCCAATCTCCCCCAGAGCGAGCTTGATGCCTTATTTCAGGAAGTATCCAACGCTAAAGGTTTGAGCAAAGCAATTGTTGAGAAGGACCTCTGGGTTTACGTTGTTCTCGACTATCTTTTCACGAAGAGCCCCTGGCGAGATAATCTCGCGTTCAAAGGCGGTACCAGCCTCTCTAAAGCTTATAACCTGATCGAGCGCTTTTCTGAAGATATTGACTTGATTCTAGACTGGCGCGTGCTTGGCTATGGTAAAACGGAACCTTTGGAAGATCGTACCACAAATCAGCAAGACAAGCTTAATAAAGAGATTCTTACCAAAACTTCGGAGTTCCTACAGACGACTTTCATTCCACAAATCAAAGCAGATTTATCAAAGTTGATCAATCGAAATTTACAAATCATCTTCGAGGATGATGCGGTTATCATCGGCTACGACACCGACTATGTCGACGCATCCATCCTGCACGCTATCCGTCTAGAAATTGGTGCTCTTGCCGCCTGGACGCCAACACAGACTACCACGATTCGCCCATATATCGCCGAAGCCTATCCGGATAAGTTTAGTGACGCTTCTGTCTCCGTCCGTACCACCACTCCCGAACGAACTTTCTGGGAGAAAATCACCATCTTACACCGTGAAGCCTTTCGTCCAGAGAGTTCTCCCTTACCGCACAGAATGTCGCGGCACTATTACGACATCTATCGCATGGCAAAGCTAGGCATTCTAGACCAAGCCTTGCAGGATCCAGACCTACTCAATCAAGTCGCCGCATTTAAAGCCAAATTTTACCCGCAAAGGTGGGCGCATTATGACCTCGCCAAACTCGGCACCCTTCGTCTCACCATACCAGATTACAACCTGAAATCACTTCAGCGCGACTATGCCGCCATGGCCGGAATGATCTATGGCGAAAGACCAGAGTTTGAAGATCTAATGATCGAAATCGCCAAAATCGAGCAAAGAGTTGCAATGTAGCAGAAACAGAATAAAGTAGTAAAGGATAAATAATGTATATTTCAAAAATCAAATTACATAACTTCAGAGGTTTTAAAGGGGATCATGAATTTACGTTTAAAGATGGAATTAATTTTCTAGTGGGCAATAATAATTGTGGAAAGACGTCGCTTTTTAGAGCTGTAGATTTTATACAGTCGGGCAAGGAAGCCAACCCGTATATTACAAAGGACTTAGATACTGCAGAATTTGTCTCGGTCGAGATGGAACTGGCCGGAAAAGATCTGGATAGCTTTATAGACTCGGCTGAAGGCCTTAATAAATACAGGCAATACATTATCGAAGACAACGGATTAAAAATGCTCAGAATTACAAGGAGCAGCGAAGAGACCGAAATTATCCAAAACAAAAAGCCTAAAACTCTCACAATTAAGAACGTGCGTGTTTTTAACCCTAAGACTAACCAATACGAGAATCCTGTCGGCATAGATAATACTGTGAGTGCGTTATTCGAAACACAATTTGTATGGGCAGATATCAATATAGAAGATGTTGCCGACGTCTCTAAAACTAAAATCTGTGGCAGAATCATTAACAGTGTCATCAATAACCGTAACGAGAGTTGGGAAGAATTTGCAAAAGCGCATGCTAAGGCATTTGGTGACATTCAAAATCAATTAGCGCCAATCGAGCAAACACTTAAGAATAAGATGAGCGAACAATATGGTAACACTGAGATCAAGTTTAATTTTTCGTTGCCAGAGTTATCAGATTTTCTGAAGTTCGGTACGATTAACCTGTCAGATGATGGAATTCAAACAACTAGCTTAGAAAAAGGCACTGGGATGCAGCGCGCACTCGCTCTAGCAATTATTCAAGTGTATGCCGAGATCGCGTCAAAAATTAATGATGGCGTTACGAAACCGCTCATATTCTTCCTTGATGAGCCAGAAACGTTTTTACACCCAGAAGCACAATCTCGTCTATTAGAGGCTCTTGGTAAAATAGCACAATCTTCACAGATATTCATCGCTACACACTCACCGTATATGCTGCGTAGTTTTAAAAGTGATAGTCATACGTTATACTCTTTCTCAAAACACCAAGGAGTGAATAGTGCAGAAGCTAGTACTGAACTTAACCTATTTGGTGAGTCTAGCCCCACGTGGGGAGAAATTAATTATAGAGCTTTTAATGTAGTTTCTTACGAGTTCCATGATGAGCTTTATGGTTTTATTCAAGTACACGCTATTGACGAAAATGAGGATTACTATAAGCCAAAGGATTTTGATCAATATTTATGTCAAAAGAATCCCAATTTTGCCCTGGATAAGAAATATAAACATCTAAAGTCTGATGGTAGCATTTCGGAATATGACACTACTATAGCAACATACATACGTAATGTTATTCACCATCCAGAGAACCCAAATAACGCCAAAGTCTCCGTAGAAGATCTTGAGAAGTCAATTAGCGACTTGCTTCTAATTATGGAAGTTATCAATAAATAAAATTGATATATCTGTCACACAAAAAGAGCCGCTTGCTTTGGGATAGCCGCGGCTCTCTTTGTGCGAGATCTCTCTGCAATGTTTGATGGCTCACCGAAAATATTTCAAAACTTACCATTTACCCACCTGCTTTGTGGGCAAATGGTAGATAATTAAAACATAATTTTTACTTAAACCCAAATCATTTTCCGTAAGAACGGGATCGTATCTACCGCGATAAATTAATGTTGCAAATGAGTCTTCACAAACTCCACTAGCGCTCGACCATGAAGCCTGCTATATTCGTAGCAAGCCAATCGAAAATCGTCGATTTTCGGGCACCAATTAGAAATTGAACTGCTGAGGTTCTTTTTTTGTTGTGATAAAATCAGGCCACGCAGTGATGACGGAGAGTTTAGTTTCGCCCAGCTCAATAATACAGCGCACCTGCTTAACAATGTAAAGAGTTTTAGCTAGCGATTTTTCGCTTGCTACTTCATTTTTTTCGCTAACTCTTTGCTAGTAAAGTTCCCATTGCCTAGTACTATCGCTATTACTGCCGCGAAAATCATTACTCCTGCTATCCCTAGAACCAGATTATTCCAACCCACCAGCCAGACACTTTCCGTTTCAATTCCGAAGCCCAGAGTAAATACCTGCGTGAGATTTGTCATATTTACAAGGCTAAGAACTGCCGCTAGCGCTAGTCCCACTACTATTGCGAACCCTACCGCCATTATACTTAACATCAATAAGTATGTGAGATAAACTAGCCGTATTTGCCTTCCGTTTGCTCCTAGCGCATGATAGAGTGCAATAATCTTCATATCCTTGCCAATCAGCCGGCCATAAGTGCTAATCGCGATAATCAGTGCTATTACGGTGAGTACTGCCGCGACAATCCTAAACACTAGCCACACATTTTGTAAGTTCTCGTAGGTCATAATTGGATCAGAAACCGCCGAAACCACCTGATATTTATAATCTTTGCCGCACATGTTGAATATGCGGTCGGTTTCCGAGCAATAGTTCGCCTTATCTTGATAGTAATTATAGGCCGCTTTCACATCCTCAAACTGCACAAACACCATCCCCATTGCTTCCGCATCAATATCTTCCATCGCGATGAAACCAGACGATTGTCCCATGTCGCTCTCATCCTCTTCCGGCTCTGTCTTGGCGGATTTCGTGATAAAGTTCTGGCTCACACCGGTCCGTATTTGCCCTAGAATGAGATCCAATGGGTTGCCGCCTTGTCCGATATTCATGAACGATAAATTGTTCGCATACACTCCGCTGGGCAAGATTTCAGCGATGTAGTATTTCTCGCCAGCTTCATTTTCTACCACTTTGCCGAGTGTTTTTTCTCGAACTTCTTGGGTGGTTGCTAGTTTATCGGCAACTTCCGCATCGCGCTCTTGCATTTCTATACTTGCGAGATTCGCCGCTGTTCCGAGCGGCACAATAACCTGCGTTACATCAGTAGTATTGTTCGCTTCACTACTAAACACTTTTTCTTCCGCCTTGTAGAACATACCGTCCGCGGTTTGACTAATCGTCGTCGGAATTATCTTGCCGTCATACCGCTCAATATTCTTTTTAATCTCTACCACTTCTGCCGCAATGTCGCAGTTATCTCCGCAAATCTTCGTATCAACGCTACTCATGACTAACACCTTGCCATTAGTCGGTGCGAGCATCGTTTCTAGCGCTATATTTTCTAGCCCTTGTAGTATAAACGCACCAGCCGTAATCACGCTAAATAGCAGTCCGACAATTATCACGACAGTAAAAGCGCGCTTTTTATGAGCTTTGACTCCGGCAAAGCCTAGCCTGAAATAATCTGTCAGTCGCACTTTCTCAGTCCTCTTTTAATTTCTTCGCAATATGTTTAGCCGAGAAGCGGCGCATCGTCAGTACAAGAGAAATCGGTGCAACAATCATAATCGCTCCGATAGTCCAGAAAAACATTCCGCTAAACCCAAACAAGTTAACTTTTGGTAAATCTTTTAGAATATAGTATTCCTTGAGCCTTTCGGCTAATGCTCCCGCATTAAATAGCCACATCGATCCACTAAACACGAACGCAATCACAATACAGGACAAAACGACGAGCAAGCAGAGCTCCACGAGATACAAGAAATAAATCAAATAGATATTCCCGGTACTTGCGCCAAGCGAGCGATAAAGGGCCACTGTCGCCGCATCCTGATCAATCAAGTGAGCGAAAGTAAAGGTTGCGATTAAAATCGCAATCACGATAAACAGTACCTCAATTGCCGTCAGCATGAACTGGAGGTTATCGAAATCCAGCCTAATATAAATTACCCGCCCAAAAATGTCCATATTTAATATCGAGTACTTCTTCTCATCAATCTGTACACACTTGGGAGAATTAGAATTATTGCCATAGGCATCATAATAATAGGCGGCCGCATCGTCATAATTATCAAAAACCGCAATGTAGCGCATCTCCGGCGGCCAAGCTTCAAACACTTGTGCGATATCTTCATATGTACCATCCTCTACTCTTGTCTGCGCCATAGAGTTGAGATAATCGGCAACCTTACCAGAGCCGTCATCAATAATGATCGGCTGCGCAGCTGTGGCAGAACCATGAACCATACCAAGCAATAAATTAAGCGGATTAAACCCTGGCAATGTGGGGCTACCAGCTTCAGTCGAGGGATACGCCCCCACCCGAACCAAGTGTTCATCTTTTTTGCCATTGTTCCAAAGATATCCCTGGAAATGCGCATCATCAAACTCAGGCGCAAGGAAAGGAATCTGGTCTGGCTTTAGCTCGTTAAGGTTCATATCCAGCTTCCCGACAGCATCTGCGACCGCCTGATTAATTACCCACCGCGTGTTTCCTAGTTGATAGGTTGTCATTTCGCCGATAATTTTACCATGATAATCCGCGACGGCGTCACGCACTATTTTCTGCGCAGCTTCTAAATCTTCAAGCTCGGTGAAATCACCCTCATTAATTGAGCTGATATTTTGATAGCCAGTTTCTAAATAGACCTTTCCGTCATTCGCCTGTAGTGCCGCATCGAGAATTGTTTCGCGTAAGCCTTGAAGCATAAAATTAAACCCCATTATCGCTCCAAATAGTATTGAAATCGTTACAATAATGGCTACACTCCGCTTCTTATGTCCCGCGACATTACTCCAACTCAAGCGCAGCGCATCAGAAAACTTTAACCCCATACTTATTCCTCCCCGCCTTGAGTCGCAACCGTTCTGGTGCCATTCGCTCCAACCTCGCTCACCCTACCGTCTTTAATTCCAATCACTTGTGTTGCGTACCTCTCCACTAGCGGATCGTGACTGGCGACAATCATGGTTGCACTAGTGTCTTGCTGAATCTTTTTCAGCATTTCTATGACGTTTTTGGCATTCTCTGGGTCAAGGTTATTAGTGGGTTCGTCTGCGAGGATAATCTCCGGGTGCATAAACATCGCTCTCGCCGCGCACGCTCTTTCCGCCTGTCCGCCCGATATTTCCGCCGGCAAACTATCTAATACTTCAGCAATCCCCAGCATCTGTGCAAGTTCCTTTACCCTCTCCTCGCGCTCTTTTCTAGGCATTCCGGCAAAAGTCCCCATCAGGGCGATATTTTCGCCAACTGTCAGTTGTGGCTGTAAGTAGAAACCCTGAAAAATAAAGCCGATTTTATGACGGTAAAAATCAGTTCGTACCTTACCTCTGAGTTTGCTTACGTCTTGCCCATCAATTAACACCTTGCCACTTGTCATTGGCTCTATCCCGCCAATAATACTAAGCAGTGTCGACTTACCAGAGCCACTGACCCCGCGAAGTATGGTAAAGCTGCCAGTGGGGATTTCTAGGTTGATATTGAAGAGTACTGGTTTTTTACCATAACTCTTATTAAGATTAGCTAGTTTGATTGTCATATTATTATTGTATCACATACCTAATATAGGCATAAAAGAAATGCCCCGACCGAAGTCGGGACGGTGTATGAGGATGTGTTGTTTGATTGCGGCAAAATTGCCACCCCGACTTTTCGACACGCGTGTCGAAAACTTTCACCACTCCACCCCTGTTAGCAGCAGTAACCATCCCCCGGCTTAGCCGGGGGCTTTACGATAGACGGGCGTAGCCCTC
>CAMNUC010000036.1 GCA_946560015.1 uncultured Candidatus Saccharibacteria bacterium
ACCAACCCACCAATATAAATTCCATAAGCCGAATTCAATACACTCTCATCCAAATTTGGCGATGTGGGCTCCAAATGCAAAAAACTCGCCATACCAAACGCCCAAATAAACGCGCCAATATCAGAAAGTAACACCCACGCCGTGCGTTTACGCTCTGTCCTTGAAGAACCAAAGAATACCACTATACCAATCATTAACGTCATCACGCCAATTGCATATAGCAGAATCGAAATTAAACTCATTTATAACCTCCAAATACTTAACATTAGTATAACACAAAAAATCTTTTTCCAGCAAAAAGTGCCGCAATTATCGCGCGACACCTTTACATACAGAAGAATTATCTACTAGCGTCTGTAATCGAAAAGATTACTCCTGCTGGCTGTTCATTTCTCGAGTCTATCTGACGTTCGACAATTTTTCCACCAGCTTCAGAAATCAAGTGCGCCCACCGTTCAAGTCCGGATTCCAGTGATTTTTCTGGGCGCAACGGATATTTTTCGCTCCAATTATAAATCAAGGCAATTCGCTTCAAATAGTCATCTATAATCTGGATATCGAAATTAAAACGCTCGCCCGGTTTTGCCACCCGTAAACCATTTCGTAGCAAATTATACGCTTCATCGTCACTCTCACAATAAGATGCTACGCCCCACGCGCTTACATACTCTGCAAAATTCTCATAATGTGGATCTTCTGCTATATTGCAAAAATCATCCTGGATATACTTGATACCGGTCTGCGCAAAATCCACTCCATGTGCATACCGAAAGACTTGATCTAACTCATCCCGATAGAGTTCTCGGTCAATAATCACATATTCCATCTGGCGAATCTGATCCAAAGTAAAACCGTATTTTCTTACTTCTGGAGCCAAACCACCGCCAATCGATACCACCCTCGGCTTACGCCCCAATGGTTTTTTCAACAAATCATCCAATGCCACTTTACCATAATGAATACGCTCACGATAGAATACTAAAATCGACTCGTATGTATCAAAGAGCAATGACGGATCATCTCGTTCAAGCATACCATACCGACCAGCAATGTCATAAGTAACACCAAAACCAGCCTCCATAACCGTCGCATTAGTTAACTCATTGTCCAAAATACGACGCATTGCGTCATAAAACGACAGAGAATCAACCACGGAGTCCCTAAAATACTGTGCTCTCGCTGGATTAGCACGAATGTGCTCTCTCACCACAGGCCAACTTTCATAAAACTTACGCGTATAACTTTGTTCATCTGTCTTGGTGCGAGTTTTTTCACGAAATGTTTGCAAAAACATTGCCTCAATCGCAGCCAAATCCTGCTCAGAAGTCTGCAAACCAAGTTTGGCACATCTTTGATATTCTTCTACATATTTTGTTGCAGAGTCATACATCGAAGGGCGCTTCTCGAGCAACTCGCGGTCATTCATTAGATCTTCAAGATACTCTCCTTCAAAAACTTTAAATTGCTTGTCCATATATTCTCCACCTCCATTTTTTGAAAAGACCTGGACATTTTTCACTTCTCTCAACACGATTATATCATACTTTTCAAAACAAGGATGAAAAGTGTTTTTAAAACTTGCATAAAACTTTACCATTATATACAATATACTCATAAGTGTATTAAAAAATCAAAAGGTGAAACTAATGGTATCCAAGAAAACTAAACAAAAATTGCTCAAACACCACATTTGTTCCGCATCGCGTATCATTGCCTGCGCCGCTTTTTTAATATTAACCATTATCGGCGTCTCATCGCTCGTCAAAGCTATGTCGCTCGAAACCATCGCCAACGAAAATGGCATCCCCAGCAGCTGGAATCTTGCTTCACTAGGTAATCCAGATACCATTACTATTCCCGGCACTTACTGGGACCAGCGCCAGGACGACTGCAATGACCCTAATCGCCAATTTGAATGGGTGATGTGTGGCTATTGGACCAAAGGCGCCATGCAAGGCCTAGTAAAGGATACGCTTGGCAAAGATGGCTTACCTATCCCCGCCTTCACCAATACTACCGACGCCTGGAATAATACACTTGATGTTTTCTCAAAAAACGTTATTGGCAACGACCCCGTTCAGCCAACCGACAATTTTTACCGTTGGTTCCACGAAACCGACAAATCTAAAGCCTACGAAGGTGAAGCCATCTTTACGCGCACTGGCAAAAATACCTACACTTACGGTCGCGAAGGCATCTTTCCACTCGACAATATCTCCGACTTTTCCAAAGACGACGAAGCCACTAAGCAATACGGCCACAATTACCATTTCACCTCTCATCTCAGCATTCCAATGAAGATCTCCGCCGACGGCACTGAGCATTTTGAATTCTCGGGCGACGACGACGTCTGGGTCTTTCTCAATGGCAAACTCGTCCTCGATATCGGCGGTCTGCACGAAAAACTCACCGGTTGGTTCACCATTAACCAAGATGGCACCGTTTCCACTTATGTTCAACATGTTAACGATCCGAGCGTCCGCACCGTCCTCGGCGAACCCAGTAGCGACTTTAACAGCTACGTCAATCCGCTCAATGAACTTATCATGAAAACTTATCAAGATAAGTACGATACCATCGACGTTGGACTCAAAGAAGGGGACGTAGTTAATCTCGATTTCTTTTACGCCGAGCGTAGTACTACCGAATCAAACACTAAAATCACCATCTCCAATATGAACTGGCCAATCTCCGCCGATAGTACACTTGACGGCAAAATCGTTGGTAGGATTGAAAACACCAACAGCAATTTAGTTGAATTCCAAGCTAGTATTAAGAATCGCGACCCCGCTCGTCCACTCGATCTTGAGCGTCTCGCTGCCTACATCCGTGAAGACACCGCTGAAACTGGCACCGTTGACGGCTTCTTACCGCTTGATGTCCAGACTCTTTACTACACTACCACCCCAGACGATAATGATTCCTGGCAACCAGTCGATATCTCTGCCCCCTCTAGCGAACAAACAGGCTTCAACCTCACCAAATCTATCCGTATGTCGCCGTCCGGCCAAGCTGGCGATACACTATACTTCCGCTACTTCGCCGAAACCGCCGAATACTCCGGTAATATGACTAGCAAAGTCAGCTTTTATACCACGCTCAATGGCAACAGCGGCGTCACCTATGATTACGATACAGTTACCTACACCGCCCCAGAAAAACCCGCCCCGCACAAAGTCACCGTCAAGTACCAATATGAAGACGGCTCTGAAGCCTCTCCCGACGTCACCGAAGAACATCCTAGTGGAGAAGAATTCTCGATCGACTCACCAGACATCACTAATTACACACCAGATATTAAAACTGTCTTTGGCACTATGGGCGACCAAGACCAAACCTATATCGTCATCTACAAACCAAACCCACCAGAACCCACCAAACCTACCGTCACAATTCACTACGTCTACGAAGACGGTTCTCCTGCCGCTGACGATTACATCGAAGAACTCGAACCTGGTACGCCATTTAATATTCCATCCCCAGAAATCGAAAATCACACCCCCGACCAGCCCAATGTTAGCGATACAATTGGCGACAAAAACCTCGAATACTTTGTTCATTACAAGCCAAATCAGCCCACCGAACCCGACCCAATCATCCCCGACGAACCTAAGGATGACCCCTCCACAGAACAGCCAGAAACCCCAGTTATCCCTACCATCCCATCCTCCCCAATTTTCGGTGATGCCTCTATGGCCTATCTCGCCCCGCTCGGTGAAGTAGCCTTCGTGCCAAATACCGGCATCGTTAGCACCGCCCTCGCTAGCATCTTCGAACAAGGCTTCGCTGAAGTCATTCTCTCGCAATGGTTCGTGATGGTTGTTCTTCTCATTTTCGCCATCTCTTTCGCCGCTTACTTCTCAATGCGCAAATATCTCAACCCTAAAGCCACCGCCACCCGCTCTTCCGTCCATAACTCTCCCAAAAACGCCCACAAATCCGCCCGAATAACTAAAAATAATCCCAAAAACCCTAAATCCGCCAAAATGACCAAACAAAATAACGCCCGTCGCGCGGCAGCTAGCGCAAAAACCACCACCAAATCTACCCGCAAAAAATCTTAATACTCCATTTAGCCTATCCTCTAGCTAAACTCTAGAGGATAGACTTTCTTAAAAAGTCAAAAAATGCCTACGCAAAACTACAAAATTCGCGGCACCAAAGTCACCTCGCCGTACCCCGTTCAACTCACCCCTGCCGAAACTCGCCTGATCTTTAGTTTGCAAAAATATTTCGCCCCCGAGCACATCTATCCCGACTGTTATTTTCCTAAAACAACCACGCCGTCTAGTTCCAGTTACAAGACCAAATCTGGTCCAAACCCAAATAGCCTACACCAACTCGACGCCAAAAACTTTCGCCATCTCACCACCAACGATTACCTCACCCAAATCGACTGCCTTGCCGTCAACCAACAGGGAATCTTCGTTTTCGAATCCAAAGATTACAGCGGCTGGATTTACGGCGATTCCGACCAAAAATACTGGACTGCTGTACTTGACTTTGGCCGTACTAAAAATCAATTTTATAACCCCATCATGCAAAACAGTACTCACCTCGCTAGCCTCTATAGTCTTTTTCCTCACTGCCAAATTTATTCCTTCATCGTTTTTGGTCGCAATACTACACTAAAAACCGCCATTACTCCGCCCAAAGATTGCTATATCTGTAATCCCGACACACTCCGCTCACGCCTCACTGCTCTACCACAAGACCTCCTTACCTCCTCAGAAATTACCAAAATTCACCAAATTATCCAAGCCAGCCGCATCGCTCCCAGCCAGATTACTCGCAATAATCACATCGCTGAGGTTCAGCACACAAAAAGGCTCCCAGATTTCTCCGGAAGCCAGTTCTCTCGCAACTATTAAACAATAGCTTCTTACTAATATTAGTAAGCAGACCTATGTAGGTCTATTTTGAAGCCTCCTGCAACATCTCCGCCGTCACCAAGTGAGGCCGCTCTATCACCTTCAGTTTTACAGATACATTCACCTGCGCGACTTCTTGTTGGCGTCTTACGTAATGCCGATGAATTAACCCTCCTAAACATTTATTGGCCGTTCGATAATCAGCGGAAGTTTCTGGCAACAGGTCATGATTATACTCAATTCCCATCCGATCACAGTATCGTCTCAGATACCAGTAACGATTACTCAAGTAGTCCAACGGCACGCCGTCACTCGGTACATCATCTAACACCTCAAACAAAACTTCACCCACCGCATCATCTATCACCCTGCGAGGGATAGTCGAAGAAATCTTAGTTTGGATAGAATAAGTATAGATATCTATCGGAGTCCCATTACTACTACCATCGCACATACTATGATATGACGCCGCGCGATAACGTTTCGCCTTTGGCTGTTCCGACTGAGCCTTATCCTTATCCTTATCCTCATCCTCATCCGAGTCCGAACTCACGTCAACAATAACCTCCTCTGATGGGACGCTTACATCCACACCTACATCAGCAATAACTGACTCAGAACTAAGCTCTTCGCGAAAATCCAGCTCCTCAGGATCAGATTCTAAAACAGATTCAGGTTCTTCAAGTTTAGAATCAGAAGCCTGAAAAAGATCGGGTTCGGAATTACCATCCGTAGCAGACACGGACACCTCAGGTTCAGCACCCGAAGCTCCTGCTTCATTACTACAATCCACGTCGTCGTCCCAAACCGCAGACTTAGTTTCTTGCCATGCAGTATCTTCGGACTTACGATACTCATCAAATTCACATTGATTGCCAAACTCATTCCTAATTTCTTCCAAAGTCCGACTAGCCTCCCGCCAAGCCACCTTTGCCTCGCTAGCAACGTCCTCCGCCAAATCTCGCGCAATACCCCCCGCAAGATTCAACACATCACCCAGATTCTGCCAAAAAGTTTTTTTACTCATATTTTTGCCCTCCTAAAAATATTTCGCATCTCATGCTTACTAACTTATTTTGCTAAAGTTCGAAGCACACTATGCCTATCCCTTCATTATAGCACACATTACCAAAAAAGTCAATACTTTTTAACAATTTTCTCGTTTTTTCGTAAATTTTTTTCGTAAAAACTTTACTTTTCCGCCATTTTTCACAATTTTGTGCTATAATAAACCTAGTTTGGAGATTCGCCAAGTGGTAAGGCACCGGGTTCTGGTCCCGGCATTCGGGGGTTCGAATCCCTCATCTCCAGCCATGTCAAGACGACACGTTTAATACAAAGATAATTCTAGGAAACCTCTGTTTTTACAGGGGTTTCCTGATGGGGCACTGCCATGAAGTCGAAAATGCATGGATAAATAGGCTGATTTGACGATGGATTTTCTGGTTTACTTTCTGGCTTGTTTCTACACGATGCACCAAAAGTATGAGGCTTTTACACGGTTCACACTTTTGATTGATGCCTAACGTTTACACGCATTTTACACGGTTTCTACACGATTATAAAACTTATTTCTTCTCCGGTCTTTGGCTAGAAAAAGACCGCCACTTAGGCGGTCTTATAAAGTTGACTATGTAAAATCAACCATAGCTAAAGTACGGCAGGTTCGCTTATAGCCTGCATATCATAAAGCGATTTTATTTCTGGTTATTTCTATCGCTTTCCTTGGTTAATCTGACCGCTATCCTTGTCCCGTCCCGGAACAAGAAGCCAAACGTCTTATTACGGGAAATCGTTACGGATTCCACCATGCTGTTCCATAAATTGACGTCAAATTTAGTCAGAATCTCCCCACACTTCTGGATTTCTTCCAGGCACCGTTTAATCAGCTCTTTTCTGCCGGATTGCTCCAGAAGCTGTTTTTCCAGATTGCCGATTTCTGCTTCTTTAGCTTCACAAAGCTGGCTCTTCTCGGCGAACTTGCGGTTATATTCCACCTGGTCTTGTACATGGAGTGTATTCTCATCCATAAATAAGCGTAAGTCGTTCATTAACCTGCTATGTTCTGCCTGCGCTGCTTGAAGCTGCCCGTCCAGTTTGCTGGTATCCGCCAATATCGGCAGTAAAGCTTCAAAACGTTTAATGTGCTGCTGTTTTTCTCCCAGCACCTGGTTAAACGCTTTTATAAAAGCCGCTTTGATTTCTTCTTCCGTTAGATTTGGCGTAGAACAACCCGGGTTTTGCTCGTATTTATGGTTACACCGCCAGATAAGCTTTTTGTATTTACTGTTACTGTGCCAGACCTTCCGACCGTAGAATCCGCCGCAGTCGCTGCAGATAATCTTGGCAGTAAAAGGGCTGTTACGGTGAA
>CAMNUC010000037.1 GCA_946560015.1 uncultured Candidatus Saccharibacteria bacterium
GACATCAGTGGGTGGTATTGTGAAGACTTTTGCAAATCGCGTGGTTGAAAACCAAGAACGTCGTTATGCTGCTGAAGATGCAGAGCGTGAGGCCAAGGAGAAAGCTGCCGCTGAAGCTGCCAATGCTACTGAACGGGCTGCAGAGGCTGCTTATGAAGAAGCTGCGGTACGTGAGGCTATTCGTCGCACCGAAGCAAGTAGGGCGAGCGCGACAACTGCGACGGCCAAGAGTACTAGTATGACTAAGTCAAGCAGCGCTAAGACCGGCGCCAAGTCTAAGCCTGGCACTCGGCGCACTTCGATTAAGAATAAAATCGCCTCGAAGCGCGGGAAGAAATAGTTCATAATTCTCTCTGCTTATTATTTAACATTTTTTCTGTGCTATAATTAAAACATGACCGAGGTAACGAAAGATCCTGAACCAGTTAAGCCTAGTGATTTTGTTCATCTACATAACCATACGCACTATTCTTTGCTTGATGGTTTGACAAAAATCCCCGAATTGGTTGAATTTGTCAAATCGAAAGGCATGGAAGGGGTCGCCGTTACTGATCATGGTACCATGAGTGGCTTGGTAGAGCTATATAAGGAATGTAATGCTGCAGGGATTAAGCCAGTTTTAGGTCTTGAGGCCTACGTGGCGGCTCGCGGTATGGAGGATAAGGATCCTGCATATGATAAACGGCGCTTCCATATTACGCTGTTAGCCATGAATAATCAAGGTTTCGAAAATCTTTGTCGTTTAATGACCGAAGCAGAGATTCGTGGTAAATATTACCGACCACGCATTGACCATGCCACGATGGAAAAATACAAAGAAGGTATTATCTGCCTTTCTGGCTGCGCTGGTTCTGAAATCTCCGAAGCCATTCGTGCACATGACGAAAAACGCACCAAAGAACTTATCGAATGGTATCATAGCATTTATGAAGATCGGTTTTATCTCGAAATGCAGGACCATGGTCACCCCGATTCTCCTACGCACTGGGAGGTTCAAACTGAAATTAATACTAAATTACAGGAATTGTCTAAGCAAACTGGCATTCCGCTTGTAATTACTTGTGATGCTCACTATCTAAATCATAGCGACCAAGACGCGCATGAGGTATTACTTTGTGTTGGTACCGCATCAAATCTTTCGAATCCGAACCGTATGTCACTTAAGGAATTTGAGCTGCATGTTATCCCGCCTGAAGACATCATCGCACGTTGGGGTAAGGATTTTCCCGAGGCAGTGCGCAACTCTCGTCGTATCGCCGATCGCTGCAATGTAGATTTACAGCTCGGGCGCATTTTAATTCCAAAATTTCCTGTGCCCGAAGCTACGCTGGATAGCTTGGAACTGGACGACGTGAAAAACGCTACTTCGCAACAACTTGAGAAGGCCTACCTTGACAAGCTAGTCTTCCAGGGATTGGTTTATCGCTATTGTGGGTATAAGCTTGAAGACACACTAGATCTCGAGATCGCTGAATGTCGTAAAATGCTTGAAGAAGCCGATGCTGCTCCGGAGCGCGCCGAAGACAAACTAAAAATCCTTCCACGCATTGATTATGAACTCGGCGTAGTGGACAAAATGGGCTACAACGGTTACTTCCTCATCGTTCAAGATTTTATTAACTGGGGTAAATCGCAGCGTATCGTTTATGGTCCCGGTCGTGGCTCGGCGGCTGGGAGTATTCTTGCTTATGCGTTGAGGATTACCGAGTTAGATCCGCTGAAATACGACCTGCTTTTTGAGCGTTTCTTGAATCCTGATCGCATCTCGATGCCAGATATTGACACCGATATCCAAGATACGCGCCGCGATGAGGTGATTGAGTATTGTACACGCAAGTACGGCGAAGGTCGAGTGGGGAACATCGTCACTTTTGGTAAAATGATGGGAAAAATGGCGGTGCGCGATGTGGCGCGTGTTATGGAAGTTCCATATGCGGAGGCTGACCATTTAGCTAAACTTGTGCCCGATCCTGAACAGGGACACCACGTTCCGATTAGTCGCGCGGTGAAAGAAGCTCCAGAACTTCGCAATGAATATCAACGCAATCCAGTTTCGCGCGAGGTATTAGATTTCGCCGAACGCTTAGAGGGTACTATTCGTAGTCACGGCGTGCACGCTTGTGGTGTAGTAATTGCGCCGGATGATTTAGTGAAGTTTCTGCCGATGGAAGTTAGCGCCAAGGGGCCACTTACTACTCAGTATCCTGTACCACAAATCGAAGTATTAGGTCTGCTTAAAATGGACTTTTTGGGTTTGTCTAACCTTAGTGTGATTAATAATGCGCTCCGGATGATCCGCAAAGTCTACCATGAAGATATCGACATGTACAACTTGCCACTTGATGATGAGGAGACATTTCAACTACTTCAGCGCGCAGAAACCACCGGCGTCTTCCAGCTTGAATCTGCCGGCATGAAACGTTATCTGCGAGATTTGCAGGCCAACCGTTTTGAAGATATTATCGCTATGGTGGCCCTTTATCGCCCGGGCCCAATGCAGTTTATTGATAGTTTTATTCGTCGCAAACACGGCAAAGAACCAATCACCTATTTGCATCCCGGACTAGAAAATTCTCTGAAAGATACTTATGGTATTATGATTTATCAGGAGCAGTTCATGCAGATTTCGCGTGAATGGTGCGGTTTTACTGGTGGTCAGGCTGATACCTTGCGCAAGGCTGTAGGCAAGAAAAAAGTCGACCTTATGAATAAAGTTAAACCGCAGTTTATTGAGGGTGCTATTAAAGTTGGTGGTGCTACTGAGGCGATTGCTGAGCAATTTTGGGTAGAGCTACTCGACTTCGCGAATTACTGTTTTAATAAATCTCACGCTGCGTGCTATGGTTTAGTGGCCTATTGGACCGCCTATCTCAAAGCACACTATCCAGACGCTTTTATGGCTGCCTTGATGACTGCCGATATGCGCTGGACGGATCGCCTGGCGATTGAAATTACCGAATGTAAACGCATGGGCATTCAAGTGCTTGGTCCAGATATTAATGAATCTTACGGTGATTTTGGTATTGTGGGCGGCGAGCGCAAAATTCGTTTTGGCTTGTCTGGTATCAAATCTATGGGCAAAGCATTGGTAGAGGAATACGTTATTCCTGAACGCGATAAAAATGGCCCGTTCAAGAGCGTCTGCGATTTTGCCGCCCGCGTCAATTCGGGGAAATTTAATAAGAAATCCTGGGAAGCCGCGATTAAAACCGGTGCTTTCGATCGTTTTGCTAATCGCAGTGATTTGCTATTTAATCTGGAAAACATTCAGGCATACGGCGCCAAACGCCAAAAAGACGCTGCTAGTGGACAGACCGACCTATTTGGCGCGCTGGGTGATGCCGGCGTAGTTCCGGAACCAGAAATTAAACCGGCGCCGACCGTTATCCCCGAAAAAGAGCGTCTGCTCTGGGAGCGCGATTTGATGGGGTTGTATATCTCTAGCCATCCGCTTGACCGCTATGAAACTTACTTTGCCGAAAAAACCCACAGTTTTGACCTTGTGACAGCCGAAAATGATAACCGTTCCGTAAGTATCGGTGGTATTATCAGTGCCGTTCGCACAATTATTACTAAGAGTAACACTCGTATGGCTTTTGTTAAACTTGAAAATAAAATTTCCGAATTAGAAGTGATTGTTTTTCCGAAACTTTACGAAGAAGTTGGCGCTAAACTTGAGCAGGACGCCATTGTACGTATTAATGGTCGAGTCAATGCGCGTGATAAAGACAGTAATCTCACCAAGGAAGTAAAAATAATCGCTGACAGTGTGGAAGTGATTCCGGATGAAATATTGAATAGCTACGAACCGACTGGTCAAAAAATGCCCGATCCAGAGCCTGTCAAACCGCGTCGCCCGATGCACCGCAAAACATCGATGAATAATAATGGGGTCGGGAAATCTACAGAGCAGAAGGAAGAACAGAATGAGAAGGAGGCTAAGCCTGCCGGTGATGGTGAGGAATCGCCACGCCGCGTGATTACGCCGCCCAAAGACCCGCGTAACGAAAAACTTTACGTTCTCGTGGACGATCCAAATAATGTTGAGATGCTGAGTGAAATCCGCCGTCTCTGTGAACTTAATCCAGGTGTGCAAGAAATTATCATGGTACTAAAAGACGAGAATGGCAAGCGACCAATTAAGTTGCCGTTCAAGGTGGAAGTTGACGAGGATTTAACTAAACCACTCGTGAATTTATTAGGTGAGAGTTGCGTAAAAGTACAATAAATAATAGATATCAATTTTAAACGCAATTTTTGTGCTTTTTGAACTGGTTGTGCTATAATAAAAATGTCTAAAGTTGTAAGCGTGACGCATTTTTGGCGTAGCACTTTTGGTAGCTTGGCTAATTTGGCTAACTATAATAAAAACACGTAAATTGTAGGGCACTGCTCCTTGATTGCGCGTTTTATTTGGTTGGTCAAGTTACGCCTGTCACGACAAGCAACTTTAGACACTGCTGAGCAGTGTCCTATTTTGTGCAAAAGCTCAGTCAAATAATCATAAAAGGAGCGAAAATGGCACACCAGCAAACACTAAAAATTCACAATATAATATATAGTCTACAACTTGTCCGTATTCTAGGTTGGGGTAGTTTGCTTTTATTATTCCTCGTCGTCTTTGCTTTCCTTTTCCCTATATCTACTACCTCCACCAACGCCAAAGACAGTCCTAATTATAATAAACCTGCCTGGATCCCATCTAACTATGTATCACTCAGCTTAGGCTCTATGCCAGCTATGGATATTACACCCACGGGTGAGGGCGGTAGTGTGGGAGTGAGTCAGGCTAGCCTCAAGGTCTCTACCACTAGTAACACTGGGTATAAGCTCTATGTTAGTACCTTGGACCACACTACCGCCATGACTAGTACTGATACCAACCAGTCTGCTGCTATTGCTAGTACTAATACTATAGCTACGGCCAGTAACCTTGCGCCGAACACGTGGGGGTATACTATCACTGACGCAGTCAGTGATAGTACTACCTATAGTCCTATGCCTACTACCTCCACGATAGCTTATGATACGGCTCAGGCCAGTGGGGAACACTACTTATCCTTTGCCGCCAAGATTGATACCTCACTCCCCGCCGGACAGTATAGTAATACAGTAGCTATTTCTGCTATAGCTAATCCTGCGGTAATCACTGGCATGATGGAGCTAACGTATATGCAAGATATGACTAGCTCCATCTGCCATGATACCGTAGGCTATGACCAGAACTACAACCGTGATAGTAATGGTAGCTACATCATCACTCCCGGAAGTGAAGTAACCAAACAACTCATTGACTCCCGTGATGGTAAAGAATACTGGGTAGCTAAGCTTGCAGACGGGAATTGTTGGATGACGCAGAATTTGGCTTATGATTTAGTCAAAGGGAAGGTATTAACTCCGAGTGATACGGATGTGACGGCAGACTGGACTGTGCCACTTGCTACTGAAAATACATTACCAACAAAAGAGAGTAATCCTACGGCAACAGAGCTACGCTCTTGGGACTTGGGGGAATATGTGATTAAGAAGCCAGCCAGCTACGATAAATGCGATATTACTTCTCTGTCTGTAGGGACGACGTTTGATGTATGCCAAAATGTGCAAAACGTAAAAGATTGGGTAGGAAGTTTTGTAGCGGATACCATAAATGAAGAATATGTTGCAATTAACAATGATTCAGAAACTTACGACGCGCATTATTTGCTTGGAAACTACTATCTATACAATACCGCTACTGTTGGTACCGTGATTGACAAAAAAGCTTGGTACACGGAAGAGGCACCCAGTTCAATCTGTCCTAAGGGGTGGAGACTTCCATCTATGGGTAACGCAAGTGGAATTACTAATTCTATGCTTCCTAACTATAGTTTTTATAATTTGTTACTTTCATATGGTTACGAGGAGCTTACCGGGCAATTTTGGCAGGTTTTGGATGGTATGAACCAGAATCCGATGAAGATGCCAATCGCCGCTACATTGGCTGGATATTTTAATATCTCTGAAGGTCTCTACAGGATCGGCAGCAGTGTTGGGTATTGGAACGCTACATTAGATCCCAATATAAATTATGCCATTCGTACTACTATTAACGAAGGTACAATAGGTATAACGCACGGCGGACAGCGTATCGATAATGTGCATTCGGTGCGTTGCCTTGCTCGCTAATTAAACTCCGCTATTACTACCAAAACTATGTTACAATATTAGTATGAACAAGCAGCCAAATCCCGTTCAATCTGCGACAAAAAAAGGCTTCACTGTAGTTGAGCTAATGATTGTCGGTGCATTTGCTGCCTTGCTAGTTGTACTGTTTTTCATCCAAAAGTCTAATGTTGAGGCCATGGATCGCGACGATGACCGCAAAACCGCCATTAACGCAATGTATTACGCCCTAGAAGAATATTATTATCCCAAAAATGGCTATTATCCAGAAGCAATTTCTGAAGAGAACCTTCCGGTGATCGACCCCGCGCTTTTCACCGATCCGCACGGCATTAACCTTGGTGTTGACGGTAGCTCATATAGTTACGAGGCCGCTAACTGCAATAGTGATGGCGAATGTAAAGAATTCACCCTCCGCGCCAACCTCGAAAAAGAAGATACTTATATCAAAAAAGGTAAAAAATAATGTCTGCTACTAAACCTCGCGTTGTCATTGCTCTCGGCGGTAATGCCTTGCAGAGAAACGGCGAAGTTGCTGCCGCCGCCCAAAAAGCTGTCGCTACTCAAGTTGGTCAAACTATCGCCGCCTTGTCTAGTGATTATGAAATCATCGTAGCTCACGGTAATGGTCCACAGGTCGGCAATATTTTGATCCACGAAGAAACCGCTGCTACCGATTCCGCTCCTGCTATGCCACTCGAAACCGCCGTAGCTATGAGTCAGGGCCAAATTGGCTATTGGCTAGCTCAGGCCATTGATAATGCTTTCGTCGAAGCTCCTAATGACCAAAACCAGCTAAACACCGCGGCTTTAGTTACCCAAGTCGTCGTTGACGAGCAAGACCCTGCATTTGCAAATCCAAAAAAACCTAACGGCGAATTCTATAACG
>CAMNUC010000038.1 GCA_946560015.1 uncultured Candidatus Saccharibacteria bacterium
AAGCCGCAAACGCCGCCCGCAAATACCACTTCCCCGCCAAACATCTCCGCGTCATTGCCGTCACCGGCACCAATGGTAAGACCACCACTTCCTTCATGATTTGGAAAATGCTCAACCACGCCGGTCACAAAACTGGTCTCCTCACCACCGTCGCCTGGGGTGGGGTTAATGGCGACGAAAACGACATCGCCGCCGCCGGTCTTGATGCCAGACCCCTCCATAAACAGTTCGAACATATGACCACCGAACGCGTCGAAATCCTCAACCAACGTATCCGCGCCATCGCCGACTCTGGTGCCGAGTTCCTCGTGCTAGAAACCACCTCCCACGCCCTCACCCAATTCCGCACCTTCGGCATCCCTATCGAAATCGCCGTCTTCACTAATATCACCCACGAGCACCTCGACTACCACAAGACCTTCGCCAATTACCGTACTGCTAAGATGAAGCTCTTCCGCCAAGCCAAGTTCGGCGTCATTAACGCTGACGACCCTAACGCCAAATATTTCACCGATCTTTATCCATCTAATGATATATTTACCTACGGTATCGACCACGGCACCTACCGTGCTAAAGATATCAAGCTCTTCTCATCTGGCGTAAAATATTCATGTGGTGATATCAAAATACAAACCCAAATCCCCGGGCAGTTCAATGTTTATAATTCTCTCGCCGCCCTTGCCGTTGGCAAAAAAATCGGTCTCACCAACCAAGCCATCTCTGATGGCATCGCCGCCCTCACCTCTGTCGAAGGTCGTATGAACCGCCTCGACCTCGGTCAAAATTTCGATGTCATCGTCGACTACGCTCACACCCCCGATGCCCTCGAAAAAGTCTTCACTTCAGTCAAAGATCACCCTGGCAAAATTATCTCCGTCCACGGTGGTGCCGGTCGCCGCGACGAATCTACCCGCGCTCTCCGTGGCGAAATCCTCGGCAAATACAGCGACACCGTCATCATCACCGAAGACGATTCCCGTGACGAAGACCCTGCCACTATCGCCGCCCAGTTCGTTGAAGGCGTCAAGAAAACCAACAAAACTATGGGCAAAGACCTCTTCGTCGAGCTCGATCGTCGTACCGCCATCGACAAAGCCCTCCGCCTCGCTAAGAAAGGCGACCTCGTTCTCGTTCTTGGCAAAGGTCACGAAAAAACCATCCTCCGCGCCGACGGTCCTCACGACTTCGAAGATCTCAAAGTCACCACCGAACTCCTCAAAGCCCTCCAAAAATAACCCCATTTCTAAATCTGGCGTTGAACTTGTACAGCCTGTACAAGTTCAGCCATATCTCCCAGTCTAGTTACTCTTCACCAAGCATCGCACCGGAAAACCAAAGTATTTACTTTGATATTGATACTGTGCATTACTAATGGGGAAAGTAGCAACTTTCTGCGAATCGAAGTATAAGCGATAGCCATTCAATGAATCATAAGCAGTCGACGTCCAATAGTTCCCATAGCTTCCAAGCATTGATATTGATCCAGCATTAATATCACCACCAGGAACAAAGAACAATGGCGATTCCATAATACTCGGATTGTTGGTAGTTATAGTACCGTCTAGCACACTAACCTTGTTCAATAAATAATAGAGCGAACCAGAACCATTAACATTTGAACCCACTGGCATCGTCCAATTAGACGGGCAAACGCCACTATTAGCTGCAAACCAAGAATAATAATTCCCTACATGAAATTGCTGTCTTTTCGAGATAAGGGCATACTTATAGTAGTATATCTTGCATACATTACGTGTCATATCCCCTAGAAGGCTTCCTCTTTCTTTAGAGCAAACTGTCTGCCCATCAGTACCTACGTAGTTTGAAGCGAAAACAAAACCATTATTATATGTGGTAGTCCAAGCTGAATCTATATAGGGACTCTCATAAGAAGAAACCTGTTCCCATCCTTTTGTGGTGCACTCGCTCAACCCAACCTTCGTATCGCACCTATAAGCATTGTTCGCATCGTCATATTGGTATACCCAATCACCAGGATCATAGTATCGAGCAATATCAGGATCGGAACTATATTGCCAATCTGCAAGATTAGTAACTCTATCACCACCCCCATCATAGTCCAAATTCTGCGTCATCCAACAGTTATCGTCGGGCATCTTCATAATTACATATCTTCTCGTCTTGCCATCATTATTTAAACGTCTATCCTCCAATACACCAGTTTCGCCAATATCCAATTGTTTACATAAGGTAGACGTAAAATCCTGCATAGTGGTAACACCCCCAAGACCCAGTGCTTCCACTACTTCCCCCGGCTCACTCGCCACCGAGAGCAATACTTGTGATTGATAGTGATCAGTTGGTTTATCTTCACCCAACTTTGCAGCAAAGGTGAGTTTATAGCCTGCATTGACCATACCTGTAGTATTAGTCTCATAAGCAGTAGCCATAGCGTTAGCGCTATCTGGTACTGTACTATAAGTCAATGTAGAATTATCCGCTGTAGTGTTATCCGTAATGTTATATCCCCAAGTATTACTCCCAAAGTTATCTGGTGTCTTATTGCTTCCTACTCCTCTTACAGTTTCCCTACTAGTTAATCCTACTAGATTGCTATCATAACCCGATGCTGCCTGTACTGTAATGTAATACTTACTAATATTACTAGCTTCTACTGTAAAGTTATTACTAATATACCCTACTTCATTTACTTTAACTATTTCTTGGGACTTAATGTCGTCTCCCATTGTTAGTTTAATGGAAGGAGTAATAGGACTATCTCCAGTGCCACCTACTGGGTCACCATCACCGTTATCGATTTTTATAGCTTGTACCCGCTCAGTAGATAAGCTTATCGTTGGGTTAATTAACCCATACACCCCAACCAGGAGAGCCAATATGCATACACTAGGAACTAAGTAGGAATAAGTAAGTTTACTACTCTTCTTCTCTCCCCACCATTTGTAGAAATAAGTACTTTTACTATGAAGCAAGTTATTAATAAAAGTTAGTGATGGGTGAGACTTAGGACTTATGTTATCCTTCCTTCTCCTTCTTTGTAGCATCTAGCCCTCCTTGGTTTGGTTTTGGATTAATTAATCACCCTATGGAGTGCCAAAGTTTTGTTTATATTGCGTCACCGATACAAATAAAAACGGCACCGTAGGGTGCTTAAACCTGTTAGTATAGCTTGTTCTTCCAAAATGAAAGTCATCATCTATCTAATCGACTACGATGCCGTTTCCAAATGATGAATTACAAACGTAGAACAAACCATACCAAAAATTTGTTACTAACAGGTTAAGCACTTCTATTATACCGAATCTCAACCCCATTGCCAAGACTGGTTTTCCAACAAGTTTATTACATAGCATAATCACATCCATATTTTCTCTCTAGGAACATGGATGTGAAACATCTAAATTCCCACATAAACCCCCAGATTTTATAGTGCTAGTGCTTAGTAGTTTAGCATAAAGTATGCTACAGTGAATACCAGAGCGCGAACGGCTTGTAAGAAAGTTTCATAGATCAATAATAAAGGTCGCTAAACTTAGTTTAAGTGAAGAAGACTACAATTGCTTTATCGTATGTCGTTGAAAACGATAGCGTTAAAACAAAAGTTGTTCTCAGCCAAACGACTAAGAACAACTAAACTCTAATACTTCCATTCTATCACTTATTCAAAATAACTCAAGTCCAGAGCGCTCTTTTTATGTCAAAAAGAGCACATCTCAAATTAATTAACCAAAGTTCCAACAAAATGTACCTCTGTTATTTAACGGTTGAACTTGTACAGACTGTACAAGTTCAACTTTACAACCCAATATCCTACGCCGCAATCGGTGTAGTTGGCACATTTGGTTCACCCGGCGTCACTGGTGGCTTCTTCTCGCCTTCACTTTGCGTCGGTACCACAACCGCCGCCGCCCCATCAGAAGCAGATAGCGCAGTACTCACCGGTCCCGCCGCGTTCACTTCTGGTGCTTTTGGTATATCTGCCCCACTCTCCACCTTCGCTCCTGCAGACTTTTCCACGCTCAGCATCGTTAATTCCGCTGGCTTCTCCGCGTTAGCGCTCACTGTCTCATCAGGTTTCGCAGTAGCCACTTCCACTGGCTTCTGTTCGGTCGACACAGACGCCACTGGAGTGGCTACTGTCTGCGCTGACGTCTGCGTCACAATTGGAGCAGTTGACACCGCTGGCGCCACTTGAGCTCCTGACACACCTACAGCCATCGACGCATTTGCATTTGTCGCACTATTCTCAACCGAATTCTCTACCGGCACCCCCGGCGTCCCTACATTCGCACCTTGCTGGATCATATTCGTTCCACCCATCGGCTGCGGCGCTGCTACCTGATAGCCTTTCGCCGCCAAGCCAGCATCGCCCTGCATTAAAATAATCACTCCTTCAATAAATCCCCAAATTCCATTTCCTACCAAAATCACATACGCCGCAATAATCAAACATATAAACAGCATATTAAATACGGGGATATCTCTCGACAGGTTCGTCAAAATCACCCCTACAATCAAGAAAATCAAACCACCCACGCACAAACACACATGCGTAATCGCTTTCTTTGTGTTACCTAAATACCAATCATGTCCTCCAAACGCCCCCAAGAACACACCTAGCACGCCTGCCACCGCTGACGACTTCGCATTACTTTGCATAAACCTCCTTCTATTTCCTACGCTAATTATACTTATTTTACCTAAATTTCCCCTAAAAAACAACCCGGCCCATTCCCTAGCTTTTCTTGCCAGAAAATGCTATAATCATCCCATGAAAATCCTTGCCATCGAAACTTCCTGTGACGAAACCGCTGCCGCTATTATCGGCGACCTCGACAATACTCAAAGTTTAAACCCCACCACGAATATAACCAGCTCTCCTCAAATTCTCAGCAACGTCGTCGTCTCCCAAATCGACATCTTCGCCGCCTATGGTGGTGTTATCCCCGAAGTTGCCGCTCGTTCCCATCTTGAAGCTATCCTTCCCGTCACTCACAAAGCCCTCGACGACGCTCATCTCACCAAAGACGATATTGACTATATCGCCGTCACCTATGCCCCTGGCTTGCTCGGTTCCCTCCTCATTGGCACACTTACTGCCCGTACTCTCGCCATCCTCTGGCACAAACCGCTCTACGCTGTTCATCATCTCAAATCCCACATCTACTCCAACTGGCTCCAAGAGCAATGCATCCCCACCTTTCCTCTCCTCTCCCTAGTTATCTCCGGCGGCCACACCCAGATTATCTACATGCCTGAGCATAATCATTTCGAGATTATTGGTACCACTCGCGACGACGCCGTCGGCGAATGCTTCGACAAAGTCGCCAAAATCCTTGGTCTTCCCTATCCTGGCGGCCCCTCCATCGCCAAATGTGCCGAGCAAGGCGACCCAACCAAATACCCCCTTCCCCATCCAAAAATCGACGGTCTCGATTTTTCCTTCTCTGGACTCAAAACCGCCGTACTCCGTGCAGTTCAGTCTGCATGCAATCTCCCCATCACCACACCTTCGCATGAGCTCGCTAGCCATCTCACCGACCAACAAAAATCCGATTTCGCCGCTTCCTTCCAATCTACCGCCTGCGACATTCTCTTAGAAAAGCTCAATTCCGCCCTTCAACTCCACCCCGAAGTAAATTCCATCGTCTTCGCCGGTGGCGTCAGTGCTAATCAAGCCCTCCGCTTAAAAGCCCAAAAATACTTTACAAACTCCAAAGTATTTTTCCCTGAGCCTAAATTCTCCGGCGACAACGCCGCCATGGTCGGAGCCGCTGCCTATTATGAAATTCTCTCTGGCGTCACTCCCGTCGATCCCTACCAACTCAATATCCTCCCTCGCACCCCCATCAAATAAACCCAACCAAGCCACTATCACCCGCACAGCACCTAGCCATCTCCGGCACGCAAAATTTACAAACTTCCAAAAAGATCGTTGACAACTCCTCATATCTGTACTAAGATAAATACATGCCTTTCGTTCCACCGCAGTAAGCGGTCACGAAAGACATAGTACTTTTTAGAAAGGAGAAGGATTCATTTGAGAAACCAAGGCCCTTCGCGGCCAATTTACGCAGGCACGCCTAACCCACAGTCTCTCCGGCCAAACTCTCTTCAATGCCTGCGGCGCAAGACCAACCGAATCCGCGATCACCCCAGCTTCCTCAGCCGGCCTGTCACCACCTTCATTGTGGTCGTTGGCTTAGTGTCTGCCGTGCTATACGGCTTCCAAACCATTTTCACCGATATCATAAGAATGGAGTGATTTCATGGGTAAACATGCTGTCCATCGCGTTTTTGCCGGCATCGTTGCCGCAGTTTTCCTGGCCAGCGTGATGTTCACTGGGAATCTGCTCCTGGGCGCCCTGCTCATCTGCACAGTCATGCTGCTCGGCATGATTCGTGCCGGCCCCCAGCAGAATTCCGTCAGAACACGCGCCACCAAGTTCAATCGGTACGGTCCCGGCATTCATTTCCGGCCTCAACACTTCAATGACACCGGACAGAATATCCGGAGTACAAGCGTTACCGGCCTGTCATACGCCCTCGACACCGGCCAGCCCTATACGAGACAGTCCAACTGCTATCAGCCTCAGACGCCCGCTCGGGCTTCCCCTGTTATCGCTCTGCTATTCGTGAATGCGTGCAAAACCTTCGTGTGTAAAGCCCGTCGCTTCCTGCAGACAGCCTGCCACTCGGCACGGTACACCCTGCATCAGCGTGAGCCCCTCGCCGCCGGCTGCCATTAATGGCTGAGCGGCACTGCTCAGTTTAGCTGAGCAAGGATAAAAGAACCTGGGTGGGGCTGCCGGCC
>CAMNUC010000039.1 GCA_946560015.1 uncultured Candidatus Saccharibacteria bacterium
ATGTGTAACTTAACAGAACCTCCGGACAATCCGGGGGTTTTCTGGTAACAATAAGTTTTCGACCAGCAGGTCGAAAACTCCAAAGTACGGTTTAGAGTCTTTCCAGCGCTCACTCATACCAGCATTGGTGCAAACTCCAAAGTACATTTAGAGCTTGACCCGCTCTAGACAAACCGCAATATTACCATTATACTAAGCTTATGGCTGATTTTTATAACCAGACGGTGAAGGAGGTACTGGCGAGGCTACAGGTAGATCCTGAGCAGGGTTTGCACACGCACGAAGTACAGAAGCGCCAAGCTAAATACGGTAAAAACACGCTCAAGATGGCCGAGACGCCACTGTGGCGCAAGATTATCGAGCCGTTTGCAGATGTCTTTATGGTAATTTTGATTGTGGCAATGTTTTTGTCGTTCTTGCAGCGCAACTGGCTAGAAGGCGTGACGATTCTGGTAATTATCGCGATTAATGCGGTGATATATTATGTGCAGCAGTTTTCGACAGAACGGATTTTGAAAAGCCTAAAACGAAGCACCCTACATTCTGTTACGGCGTTGCGAGACGACGAAGAGCAGGCTATTGAAGCGACAGAATTGGTGCCAGGCGATATTGTGATATTGCATGAGGGAGACCGTATCCCAGCAGACGGGCGAATTATCAGCGAATCAGGGTTACTAGCGAATGAGTCGATGCTGACAGGCGAGTCAGATTCTATTGCGAAGGATGCTAAGGCGATTTCTGGTCAGCCGAAGGTGTACGAACAGCGTAATATGGTATTCTCTGGTGCATTCGTGGTGACAGGCACTGGTAAATTTGTAGTAACGGCTACTGGCAATCAGACTGAATATGGGCGGATTGCTTCCCTGGCGTCATCATTAGGTGAAGAAAGCCCGGTTAAGCAAAAGATGAATAAGCTAGTAGCACAAGTGGCGGCAGTAGTAATAGTGATTGCAGTAGTGATCTTGATTATTCAACTGATTGATGGGATTCCGCTGCTTGAGGCGCTAGAGTTCACGCTGGCGATGGCAGTATCAGCGGTGCCAGAGGGGTTGCCAATTGCAATATCAATCATTTTAGCACTTTGTGCGGCGCGCATGGCGAAGAAGCAAGCCTTGATACGGGAGTTGAGAGCGATTGAGTCAATTGGCATCGTAACCACGATTGCAAGCGATAAAACCGGTACCCTGACCCAAAACCGCCTCGAGCTAAGGGAAATTTGGTCGCCAAGTTTGAAGCCGAAGGATTTTCGCAGTAGCCTAGCCTGTGCGGCGCTGGGGGATAGCTCAATGTTTGAAAATAACTTTAATACCTTAGCGATAGATCCGCTAGATACCTGCATTATTAATTATATGCGGGATAACAATTATCCGGTGTGTCCGTATGAACCGATTAAATCTTACGCTTTTGACCAGAGCTTGAAAATGTCAGGTAATCTCTATCGGCAAAAAGACGGAACTCTACTACTCCAGCTCAAAGGCGCGCCAGAAGTGATCTTGAATAGGTCGAAGTTGACCCAGAAACGACTCAACGAGGCTAATGATAAGCTCAGCGAGCTTGCCAACAAAGGATATAAGGTGGTAGCGGTCGCAAGCAGCAAAATAGCCCATGAAATCAATGAGTTGAACCGCTTAGATAAGAATACGGTCTTGAATTTTGAGGGTTTTGTAGCGGTAGCAGATACTCTGCGCCCGGGAGTGGCGACAGCGATACGACAGGCGGCGCGCATGGGCGTAAAAACCAAGATGGTGACGGGCGATCACGCTGGTACGGCACTCGCGATTGGGCGCGAAGCAGGGCTAGCGGAAGATTTTAGTCAAGTTTTAGATTGTTCTAATCTCAGTGCGTTAAATGATAATGACTTGGTAGATTTAGTGAAGGAGACTACGGTATTTGCAAGGGTGACACCGGAGGATAAGTATCGAGTACTTTCGGCGATCAAGCAGACTGAGATTTGCGCCATGACTGGCGATGGGGTGAACGACGTGCCCGCTCTGGTGGGTGCTCACGTGGGGATCGCAATGGGTGACGCACCCTCAATCGTCCAAGATGCAGGCGATATTGTACTACTGGATAATAACTTTAAAAATATTATCGAAGCCATTAAAGAAAGCCGCACAGTACTAACTAACATCCGGCGTATGCTGGTGTACCTGCTGGCAACTAACGCCGGCGAAGTAATCACTATGCTTGGAGCGCTACTAATATCAGGTGGACAGCTTTTGACGCCGATTCAGATATTATGGATCAACTTAGTAACTGACTCGTTGATGGTGATTCCAGTAGGTTTGGAGCCGCCCGAACAGAAGGCTCTGCGGCAAAAGCCTGAGTCAAAGGACGCTCCGATCCTCTCGGCAAGATTAATCGGGCGAATGACGATAGTGGCAATTACGATGGCTGTCCTGACTCTGGTAACTTATTACTTTGCAGAATGGATATTACAGGATGTAGCGCAAGCAAATACTTTAGCGTTTACAGCGCTAGTAGTGATGCAGTGGGCGAATGCCTTTTCGATTCGTGGAATGTACGAATCGGCTTGGCAGCGTCTAAAGGTGGTGCACAAGAGTTTTTATTTCGCAATGGGCACGGCAGTATTGTTGCAGGTTTTAGCATTGTTTACACCGTTTGCAAAGATTGTGAACGTAGTACCGGTGCCACTATGGGCAGTGGCAATTACGGTGCTGGTTGCTTTTGTAATTCCGCTAGCAGTTTTTGAACTGTATAAGAAGCTAAAACAATAGGCCTAAGCGTTCTCGCTAGAGCATGCTATAATGATAATCATGGACATGTCTGCTCCGGTGGAGAAAATCAAAGGAATTGGGCCGAAAACGGCGGAGCTTCTACATAATGTGAATTTGAACACGGTGGGAGATTTGGTGTATTGCTTACCAAGAGTTTATGAGAATTACCAGACCACTACCACCATTAGTGAACTGCGCCCAGGTAACGTGGTGATTCGTGGGAAGATTAGTGATTTACGCACGGTGCGGACGAGTCGTCGCCGATTAACCTTAACTGAAGGTGTAATTCGCGATGAAACTGGAGCGATACGGACAGTATGGTTTAACCAGCCTTATCGTGCAAAACAGTTTGATTCAAAACGCGAGTATTATTTTACGGGAAAGTATGAGTTTAAGAACCGACGCTACGTATTGACTTCTCCGGCGGCGACTTTGGTACAAGATAGCGAGCATGAGGGTAGCGCAGCCAGCTTTCAGCCGATTTATTCCGCCAAGAATACTATCAAGCCGCAGACTTTTCAGAAAATACTGCAAAATTTACGTCCGTTTTTTGCAAAAATCCCGGATTTACTACCTTGCGATACGGATGGGCCAAGTTTCTTGAAGCCAGGCGCACGAGCAGAGGCGTTATTTTGCTTACATTTCCCAGAATCTCCAGAGGATGCTGAGCATGGCAGACAATATTTAGCTTACGAGGAGCTTTTTGAGCTAATCTTAGCGGCAAAGCTAAACAAGCAGGCAAATCAAAAGCTAAGGTCAGAGCCGCTAAAATTTGACGCAAATCCCACACGGGAGATTGTACGGAGCCTGCCATTTCAATTAACTGGAGCCCAGCGGCGAGCGACTTGGGATATTCTGCAAGGTTTAGAAAAGTCTATTCCCATGAACCGTTTGCTGCAGGGTGATGTCGGTTCAGGCAAGACCATTGTAGCAGCGCTAGCGGCGGCGCAAGCTACGCATCAGGGGCACCAAGTTGCGCTCTTAGCACCGACGGCAATCTTAGCGGCGCAGCATTACGAAGGCTTGAGTGAATTATTTCATAAAATAGAGCAGCAACATTCCGCGCTCAAGATGCCGCGCGTGGCACTGCTGACCGGCGCGACCAGGGGTAAGAAACAGCTCAAGGCGCAGATCAAGAACGGCGAAATTGATTTTGTGATTGGTACGCATGCTTTACTTACCGATGATACGAATTTTAAGTCGCTGGCGTTTTGTATTATTGACGAGCAGCATCGTTTTGGCGTACAGCAGCGACAAAAATTACTTTTGAAATCGCCGAGAGATAAGGCTCCGCATCTACTCTCTATGACGGCGACACCAATTCCCCGTTCGCTACAATTGACGGTCTTTGGCGATCTTGACGTCTCAATTCTTAACGAACTGCCTGCTGGTCGCCAGCCTATCACGACTAGTATTTTGAAAGAAATTGATCAAAAAGACCAGCTCTATCCCGCAATGCGTGAACTTTTAGCAAAGGGGCAACAAATTTACTGGATTTGCCAGCTGATTGAAGACAATGCAAATAGCGATGCGACCCCTGTCAAACGTCAAGCCAAGAAACTAGCTACAGTATTCACCGATAGTAAAATCGGTGTGTTACACGGCAAAATGAAGGCCGCCGAGAAGGATCAAATTATGACAGACTTTGCCGCAAATAAGATTCAGATTCTGGTATCAACAACAGTGGTAGAAGTAGGCGTAAACGTACCAAATGCAAACATGATTATCATTCAAGACGCGGAGCATTACGGACTGGCACAATTGCATCAGTTGCGTGGGCGAGTGGGGCGCGGAGATCAACCAGCGAGCTGCTACTTACTGACGACTGGTGAGGGCAGACCATCAAGACGCCTGAAGGAGATGGAAAGATCAACGGATGGGTTTTATTTGGCGGAAGTGGATCTGAAGTTGCGCGGACCAGGGGAAATCTACGGCGCGATGCAACACGGAGATCTAAATCTCCAGGTGGCGAATCTATCCGATACGCGGCTAATCGCTCTGGCAAGCCATCACGCCGGAGAGTTTGCTAAACATCCAGAAAGATTACGCGAGTATCCAGAACTAGCCTCGAGAATCAAGAAATACCAACAAATCACAACCCTAAATTAGTCTTAGAACTTATTTTATGCTATAATATAAAGATAAGATGTTTTCCACTACGGCAATTGCAAAAGGCACAAAGTTTTCTGGCAGAGTGATGGGTACGCATCAACGCCTAGACCAAGCGGCTCGACGCAGCTTGGGTCAGATTTTGCCGCACGGCAAGTACTTCCCTTCTAGTAAGGAAATCGTGCATTTTGAGGGTATCCGTGGCCCAGACGGGTTAAAACGCAAAAGTCCAGGGGTAGATGAACCGTCACATATGCTAACAAACAAGGAATTCCTAAAAGGTTCAAAAATCAGCAAGTCCGAAGCCGATTTGCATAGTCCCGCAATGGAATCGGGGCATGAGAATTTAGATGAGCGGTCTGTTTTGACGATGATTCTGGATCATAAATGGAATTTGGTACAAGCATTGAGAGATAAAAATCATGTGCGGGCGGCTTTTGAGGCGGCCTGGATGGCGCATATGATTGTCGACGGGCTCACACCGGCACATCATTTTCCGCTTTCTGACGTAAAAGATGAACTAATGACAGACAAAGAGTTTATGAAAGTGTTTGGTCAGCCAATCAAAGGATTGATGCACGGACGTAGCACGATGGAGACCCTGCGCAATAATTGGCTCTATTGGGGTGCAGGTGGACATATGTCAAAACATATTGCTTACGAATATGGGGTTTTGACGATTACGGCCGCAAAACCTCCGAGGGCGCTTGAAGTTTCTATAGACCCTAAGGATTTGGAACAGCTGGATACCGAGCAAATCTTCCGGAACGCTTACGACAGAGTATGCGGGTTCAAGATGTATGATCGGTTTTTGGCAGAGGGCTGGACAACCGAGCTGGCATTTGAGACGATGAGCAAGCTATTACCAGAGATAATCCGAGTAATTACACTGGGATGGTATGCGGCAGCAGCAGAAGCTTACCATTTGCCAAAAGGAGGTAAAGGTGGCAAAAAGCTCTGAAATAAGGGTAACATCAGGTAAGCTGCGTGGGCGGGTATTGCGATCGCCGGATGTTTCTAGCACGCATCCGATGGGGGCACGAGAAAAGCTAGCGCTGTTCAATATGGTAAATGTAGAAGGCGAACGAGTACTAGATGCCTACGCTGGATCTGGTGCGGTCGGAGTCGAAGCGCTAAGTCGTGGAGCGTCGGAAGTAGTTTTTGTAGAAAATAACCGCCGAACGACACGGGTGATACTGGAGAATTTAGAGACAGTCGGCGCTGAAGGGCAGGTTTTTACTAAGAAAATTGGGGAATTCGTAATGAAGAGCGAGTTTTTAGGGTATTTTGGGGTGATTTTGGCAGATCCACCCTATACTGGCATCAATATTGAGGAATTGAATAAATTACCAGCATTGCTGGCCGAAAATGGCGTATTAGCGCTATCCTCTCCAGCCGAGAACGCAGAAATTGAGCTCTTGGGGATGCGAATTTCTTCTACCCATACTTATGCTAGGGCAAGATTAACGATTTATCGGCGAAAATAAGAGGGTTTAAGTAGAAACCTTGGTCTAGGCAAGGTTTTGTCAAAAATCGCTGAAAACGCCTAAAAATAGGCTTAAACGGCATGCTATATCATAATTTTTATGAAAAAATAGACTTGGCAAGCGGTATGAGGAGCGTTATACTAGAGATAGTCTTACTACCTTAAATCAGTTTTGTTTTTGTGAAGAGCCTTATTTTGCATTAAGCGATATTCATCCGTAGAAACGGCATCGTAGTCGATTAGACGGATGAGTCTTCGTAAGAAGCAAATCGCTGATCATGGTAGTAAGACACCCTACGGTGCCGTTTTTATTTGTATCGGTGACGCAGTACTAATAATGGCGCTCTCTAGGGTGATTAATTAATCCAAAACCAAACCAAGGAGGGCTAGATGCTACAAAG
>CAMNUC010000040.1 GCA_946560015.1 uncultured Candidatus Saccharibacteria bacterium
TTCCCATACAGCCATTATAGCATGAAACACCCATAACAACTTGTTTTTGGGGCACTCCTCGTGTATAATAAACTTATGTATAATCCTTACGAACTAGAACACAAAACTCCGACCAAAAAAGATTATCTCGATACAACTGATTTTGACCAAGTTGAGATGCTTGATATGGTCAAAATTTCTACGGTTGTCCGCAGCTATATCAAGTCTGGTGGCACCCTAGAAACACTCTTCCATAAAAACCTCGCCATGATCTTTGAGCAGAAGTCCACTCGTACTCGCGTATCTTTTGAAGTCGCGATGGAACAGCTCGGCGGTCACGCACTCAACCTCGCACCGGGCGCCATTCAGCTTGGTGCTCACGAGACCATTGGTGATACAGCCAAAGTCCTCAGCCGCATGGTCGAGATGATTATGGCGCGCGTCAATCATCATCAAGATATTGTCGAGCTCGCTCAGCAGGCTACCGTACCAGTTATTAATGGTATGTCAGATTATAATCACCCCACCCAAGAGCTCGGTGATATTATCACTATTTTTGATCATTTACCGAAAGACAAACCTCTCGACCAAATCAAAGTCATCTTTGTCGGCGATTGCACACAGGTCTGTGCTTCGCTCATGATGATTACCACTAAGATGGGCATGAATTTCATTCAATATGCCCCACCTGCTAAGTGGCTCAATGACGATTATCTCAAATTGGGTCGTGCCAATGTTCAGCAGTACGGTGGTAGTGTTCATGTTTCGGACAACCCTGAAGTCCTCGAGGGAGCCGACTTCATCTATACTGATGTTTGGTATGGTCTTTATGACAAAGAAACTCCTAAAGAAGTCTATATGCGCGAGTTTTATCCTAAGTATCAAGTCAATGACGAAATGCTCGCCGCTACCCGCAATCCTGAAGTCAAATTTATGCATTGTTTACCGGCCATGCGTGGCGAAGAAGTTACTGATAGCGTTATGGATGGGGCTGCTTCCATTTGTTGGGATCAAGCCGAGAATCGCCTCACAGCACAGCGCGGTCTGGTTCTGTATTTTGGTGGTGTAGCGCAAGAAGCGCTCGATACGATTAAGAGGCATAAGGAGGACAAAGATGCCCAAAAATAAAAAACATAAGTTCAGGCTGTTTAGCGCCGTACTCGCGACAGTTTGTATCATCTTGGTGGGCGATGCCGTCGCACCAACTGCCTCAATCGGTAATTCACAGTACATTTGGTGGGCTATTATGCTCCTCGGCTTCTTTGTGCCTTATGGCTTAATTTCTGCCGAACTTGGTACGCAATATCCGTCCGAAGGCGGTATGTATACCTGGGTCAAAAAAGCCTTCGGTGAAAAATGGGCTGGTCGCGTTGCCTGGTATTACTGGGTTAATTATCCGCTCTGGGTCGCCTCCCTTGCCAATCTCGTTACGACTTATCTCATGCAAATGATCGGCTTTGAGATGACCTGGCCAGTAATCCTTGCCATTCAGATGGGTTACATTTTGCTCGTCAGCGTGCTTGGCGTACTACGCATTTCCCAAAGTGCTTGGCTCTCTAACCTTGGCGCCATTTGTAAGTTTATCTTCATGGCTGGTATCGGCGCACTTGGTATCTATGTATTAGTTACTCAAGGCAGTGCTAACCCAATCACCTCTTTCACTGACCTTTTGCCAATGGTTGGTGAAAATGGCGGCTTTGACTTTACTGGGCTTGGCTTCGTGGCTTTGATTATCTTCAACTTCTTAGGTTTTGAAGTAGTTTCTACCTTCAGCGACGATATGGACAACCCTAAAAAAGAAATCCCCAAAGCTGTTATTGTCGGCGGTATCTTGATTGTCGTTTTCTACCTGCTCGCTTCATTCGGTATCAGTGTAGCTATCCCACTCGACGAAATTCAGGCCAGTTCTGGTCTCATCGATAGCTACAATAGCATGCTTGTCACTATTGGTGCTAGCGCCGGCGTCATTAAAGCTATTACGGTTGTCGTGGGCGGCATGTTTATCTATACTCTGGTTGCTAACATTTCTTCTTGGAATTTCGGTGTCAATTCCGTCATCGCCTATGCTGCTGAAGACGGAACTTTCCCAAAATCCTGGGCTAAGCGTAATAAAAACGGTGTGCCATATGTCGTCTCCATCTGGACTGGTATTGTTGGTGCTATCATCGCTGTTGGCGGTATTATCGTTGGACAATTCTTCCCCGAAGCTGCCGACCTCTTCTGGACATTCTTCTCGCTCAGCTTGGTTACGCTGTTGCTTTCATACTTACCAATGTTCATGGCCTTCCTCAAACTTCACAAAAAGGGTCCTGCCACCAAGAAAGGATACTGGATCAGCGGTGGTAAACTCAAAGTTACGCTCTTTGGTATCATACCATTCCTACTTATCTTGATAGCGCTCTTCTTTACCCTCTTCCCAGAGTTCAATCTCGAAATGTTTAGCTATAATTGGCCATTAATTACAGGCGCCGCCATCGCTATCATTATCGGCGAGATTATGGTCTGGAATATGAGCCGCAAACAAACCAAAACTTCCAAAACCAAACGCGTCCGCGCACGTAGTACACGTTAAATTAAACAAATAATCTGGCGAGGTCTCAGTGGATCTCGCCATACAAAGAAAGGAAATTAATGCGAATTACAGATACTACACCCAAAGCTGATGGCTTCTATATGCCATCTGAATTGGCCGAGCATCGCTGCACCTACGTTCTATGGCCTGAACGCGGCGACAACTGGCGCAATAACGCCGAAAACGCCCAAAATGTCTTCCGTGAAGTCATCGAGACTATCGCCAAGTACGAACCAGTTATCGTCGGGGTCAACCCGGGTCAATATCCCCATGTTCTAGAAATGAACATGCCTAATGTCCAAGTCGTTGAGATTTCCAATAATGATTCTTGGATTCGTGATTGTGGTGCTACTTTTGTCGTTAATGGCAAAGGCAACATGCGTGCAGTGGACTGGTCGTTCAACGCCTGGGGCGGCTTAGTTAATGGTCTTTACTTCCCATGGGATCAAGACGATCTTGTCGCTGCCAAGATGTGTGCCATTGAAGCAGTTAACCGCTATCGTTTGAGCGATTTCGTGCTCGAAGGTGGTTCCATCCATAGCGACGGTGAGGGAACCATCCTCACTACCGAAGAATGTCTGCTCGACCCAGGTCGCAATCCTAACATGACTAAAGAAGAAATCGAAGCCAAGCTCAAGGATTATCTTGGTGCCGAAAAAGTTCTCTGGATCCCGAAGGGAATCTACATGGACGAAGACACCAATGGTCACGTTGATAATATCTGCCAATTCATCGCACCGGGCAAAGTCGTCCTCGCCTGGGAAGACAACGAGCAAGATCCTCAATACGAGCGTTCCAAAGCTGCTCTCGACTACCTCGAAAGCCAAACCGACGCCAAAGGTCGCAAGCTTGAAGTCGTCAAAATCCACGTTCCGAACCCTATCACCATTACGAAAGAAGAATCCGAAGGCGTTGATATCGTCGAAGGTACTTTCCCGCGCAACGAAGGTGATCGCTTGCCTGCCAGCTATGTCAATTATTATAATTGCAATGGCGCCATTATTTTGCCAGTCTTTAATGATGAGCATGACCAAGCTGCCATTGACACTCTCAAAGAGCTCTTCCCCTACAAGAAGATTGAACCTATTTACGCTCGCGAGATTTTGCTTGGCGGTGGCAATATTCACTGTATTACACAACAAGTCCCTAAACCATAATCTCGCATAAGCAATATATCACAGGACGAATAATACAAAAAATCAATATATCACGAGGTGCATAAATGCAGAAGCTACACTATGACGGGCCAATTGTTTTAGTAGTAATGGACGGTGTTGGGCTATCACCAAAGCGTAGTGGCAATGCCGTTCGTCAGGCTCACACTGAATTTCTCGACAATGCCATGCTGAATTATTTGAATATACCGCTTGCTGCTTCCGGCGAGGCTGTCGGTATCATGCCTGGGCAAATGGGTAATTCTGAAGTTGGGCACAACGCGCTTGGCTCCGGGCAAATCATCAAGCAAGGCGTCGCCGGCATCGAAGAAGCCTTCAGCACTGGCGACATCTGGCGCTCTAAAGCTTGGACTGGTGCCATGAAATTCCTCGGCGCCAACTCCAGCCAGCCAGTCACAAATCACACACTGCATTTTGCTGGCATTTTTTCGGATGGCGGCGTCCATAGTGACATCAAACACCTTGAACAAATGATCGCTGAGGCTTACGCCGAAGGTATCAGAAAGATCCGCATCCACTGCGTTTTTGACGGTCGTGACGTTTCTCCTCAATCTGAACCAAAATATATCGAGCGCCTCGAACACTTCTGCAAGCAGTTCAAAGACGCCGACTTTCGGATTGCCTCTGGTGCTGGTCGCATGGTTGCTACCGCCGATCGCTACGAGAGTGATTGGGGCATGGTCAAACGCGGCTGGGATATGATGGTACATGGCCAGGCTCCTCGCCAGTTCAAAAATGCTTCCGAAGCCATTCGCACTTTTCGCCAAGAAAACCCTGCCATCCAAGATCAATATCTACCCGCCTTCGTAATTGTCGAAGACCTCGCCGCACGTTCTGCACTGGCTGCCCGTGCCATCATGGCACGTGCCACTAGTAGCGGTAAAACTGGCCGCAAGCCCGTTCCTATTGGCAAAGTTCAAGATGGAGATGCTTTTATCTATTACGATTTTCGCGCCGACCGCGCCGTCGAGATAGCCCAAGCCTTCACTGAAGTTGATTTCGACAAATTCGACCGCGGCAATCCTAAGTCCAAGCCTACCAATCCCAAATCCTCTTCCGCCAAGGTTGAGAATGGTAAGCTCTCTATCAAAGCCAAATCTGGCATGAAACTCGGCGGTGCCAAATCTAGCGCCCCAAACCGCGCCAAAAGCGCTGCTGCGTCAACTGCTGCCGCTCAGCCCAGCGCCAAAGCCGCCAACTGGCTCCCCCGTATCTACTTTGCTGGTCTCACTGAATACAACTCTGACAAGCATATCCCCAAAAATATCCTCGTCCCGCCAGTTAAGATTTCCGATCCGCTCAATATTTTTCTCGGGCAGAACAAAATCCCTCAGCTCGCCATTTCCGAGACTGTCAAGTTCGGGCATATTACGTACTATTTCAACGGTAATAGCTATAAAAAAGCCCCCCGCGAGGGTCAAGTCGAAATCCTTTCCGACACACAGCCCTTTAACACTCGTCCTTGGATGAAATCCGCTGAAATCACCGACGCCGCGCTCACGGCAATGGGGAAGATTAAGTTTATCCGCCTCAACTATCCGGGTGGTGACATGGTCGGACATTTCGGCGAGCTTGAGCCTACCATTGCGGCTATGGAAGCCATCGATCTACAACTCGCCCGCCTCGCCGCCAAAGTCGACGAACTTGATGGTATGATGCTAATTACTGCCGACCATGGTAACGCCGAAGAGCTTCTCGACAAGCATGGCGCCGCCAAGACCGCTCACACCACCAATCCTGTTCCTTGTATTTTCTACGATAATACCAAGAATGCCAAGCTTTACAAAAGCGCCAAGCTCAGCCATCCTGGCCTTGCCAACGTCGCCGCTACTATCACGACCCTGCTTGGCTTGCCGGATTACCCTGCCACCTGGCAAAAACCTCTCATCCAAGTCAAATAGTTCGCGATTTCGTCAAATTTCGCAAGATCCCAAACTCTACCCACTGTGTAGAGTTTCCGTTTCCCGGGTTTACGGGAATTTCGAGAATTCTTGGCAAAACCTAAGCTCCGAGCTTAGCTTTCCGCCTATGCTCACAGGGGTAGAGAATTAGAAAACCTAAGCTCTGGGCTTAGGTTTCTGAGTAATTGTGAACAGTAATTTATCTTGCGAGACACCGCACAGAGAAACCGCCGTAGCGATTGTTGCCGTCGGACGGGTTGAGGTTACCGGAGTTGAAGTAGAGGTCGTGCGCGCTGGACGTACTAGAGTAGGGAGTAGAGGACCAATAGTAACCGTCGAGGCCTGCGAGGTACAGCCCACGGGGGCTCACGCCCCCGGCCGGAATGAAGTACAGTGGTGTCAAGCGTACTTTGTCAACATTCGACTCGGAACCGTTATCAGTACGTAAGTCATAGGCACCCATTAATTGAACAAAGTCTGCACTAGTACCATTACTTGTCGGTAATCTCCAGCCTTTTGGACAAATACTACTCATCGCCTGACCACTGCTGATTGAGCCACCAGTGCCAGCTGTAACGGCATTCCAAGAATAATAATTACCTACATGGTAGTGTTGACCTTCAGCTGCTGGAGCGGTTGTAGTCCAGTTACCTTTACTTAGGCAAGTCGACATGTTAGATAATGAGGTACCACAGCTAGTCCAATCGGTAGCTGATACGTACTTATAGTAATAATTGCCCGGATCCCAAGATTGGACAGCAGTTTGTGTGTTAGACCAGCCCGTATTGATATTGCCAGTCTTGGTAGTCGTGGGCGGATAGCTTGGGTTGCTACTCTCAGACCAATAGCTACTAACGTCAGACGTAGCTGGGTTAACATTTGACTGCGGTGGATCAAGGGCGGCAAGTACTTTTATATCAAAGTCCAAGTTCTGTGTCATCCAGCAGTTACCATCCTTAAGCTTAGTTACCCAGTATAGTTTGTTATCTCTAGTATCTTTAAGTTGTTTAGTTTCGTTTTCTGTTGAAGCATTACATATAGCACTGGTCATCTCCTGCA
>CAMNUC010000041.1 GCA_946560015.1 uncultured Candidatus Saccharibacteria bacterium
AAACCATTCAGGATTACGCAAGCGTAACCTTGAACAAGGTGTGTGAGAATACTGATACTAATCTCCCAAATACTGGTCCGGCATCCGTCGCTGGTAGCGCTATTGCTGCTGGTTCGGCCGTGACTGCCGCTGGTTACTTCGTAGCTAGCCGTCGCAGCTTGCGCAAATAGACTAACCAAGTCTAATCAAGCCCACCCGGCTTAGACTATAGTTAATCTGTAGAGTTTGATCGCTCCATACGGATAGAAAACCCACTCGAAAGAGTGGGTTTTCTGGTATGTGGAGTCTTCGCGTTCTGTCACCTTTGGCACGATAAAACGACCATCTTTAACATGTCATACCTTAAGCCCCGCTAGCTGCACGGCAGGATTCCTTTGCGCTCGCTTCGTTATAGAATCATTATCACAAAAGAAAGTGGGTGCCCTTAATCAGGGCACCCAGGGACTTTGGGTGAGCAGATGGAAATAACTGTGATTCCATACATGCTCAAAATCGTAGAGAGAAAACGCGAGTTTGCGCCTGATCAACTAAAGAGTGAACAATATCGGATTCTCGAAGCGAAGTGCTTGAAGGCTAGGGCTGTGGTGAGCGCAAGAGGGGAAATTAGTAGGAGTAACGATTCCGGAAATCTTGTTGTTGCTCTTTCTGCCGCATCTGCCGTGCGATATTCTCCATGACTTGGAGCCCATGTCGTTTGCATTCCTCAGCGTAGGCAAAGACCGCAGCGCGAATCTCCTCTTGTGATTTGCCTTCCTGTGACATCTGGAACTCAATCTTGCGTATGTGTGCCCAATTCTCAGGTTCGAACGCATATATGAGTTGGGAGCGAGTGAGACCTTTTAATGGGTCGGGAAGATGGCGCTCGTTAAAATCTTTTGTGTATTCAGCATCACACTCGCGGCACAGAATCCCCCCCAAAGGGTCAACCTTACCGCACCATCTACATGCCGGCATTGTAAAACCACCTTTCAAAGAAATATTTTTACAGAAGGTTATGGATCTTGCTTTTAATCTCTAGTATTAAGGTTCACCGCAATAGCTAGAACCTCAGGCTATACCAAAAGATCAAGCTCGCTACAAGTATTGTAGCTCAAGTCTCCTATTTATGCAAGCTCAAGCAAAATCAAGGGTTATTATTCTGGCTCTGTCGATAATTCTCATCGTCCTGGCGGACTTTTGCGGCGACATCACGGCGCTCTAGCAACTCTGCTTCAATTGTGTCTGGCTTACTAAGTTTAGACATGGTCGAAGTGTCAATCCAGTCACCTTCCTGGAACGCTGGCGTTGCTCCGCCTGTGCTAGCCGATTGGATATGTGCTGCCGTGGCACGTTGCCATGTAGAATGGCGATCTGCCAACGTTTGGCGTGGAGCATGATCTACCTTGAAGCCCATCATGGATTCGTATTTCTGTGCAAATTGGTCTGGACTCATAGAACCAGTTGCCCCAGCCGCTCCCGAGTATGCCCCACTTTGCGCTCTTGCTACCATATCTACATCATTTTCACGAAGAATTTTGTGTATTTGGCTGGCACGGCTAGATGTCATACCAACAGAGGCAGGGTCACTAGATGCGGCACCACGCAGCATCGCTTGTTCTAAGTTATTTAATATCGCCGTTCTATCACTGTCGCGGATAGTACTATTTCGTAATCCCTCCTGAATACGGGCTAACTCACCATCTCCGGCACCCATGAGATTATCTACCGCATCACTTGCGCTGACACCACGCTGACTGTCCGCCAAGTAGTCCATATTAGCAAGTTTTTGTAGTAAGTGACCAACTTTTGGCTTGATGCGATTCTTGATGTGAGGATTAGTTAGCGCTTCGCGCACAGAAGACATTAGTTCGGAGTACTCCTGGCTACCTCTTTGTAAAGTATTATTCTCAATAGCCTTAATGTACTCAGTAAGGTCTGTTTCATTATATCCGGGCATCAATTCGGCACTCAAGCCACCCACACTGCGTTTCAAATTGCCATTATTGCTATATTTATCGCCATCTTGATCAATGCCACTACTTAAATCGGTATTTGCTTGGGCAGCTATAATGGTCTTCATTTGCTGCATTAACAAAGGTGACTCACGCTTAATATTGCCTCCATTATGAGCCATTGTAGTGTTTACCAAACGCCGTAACGCACTGTTAGCGTTGGCTCGCTGGGCATCAGTCATACCCGCCGTATTATGCTGCAGATGATTCAAAACCTTAGAGTATGCCTCTTGACCGAGCTCCGTGCTGTCCAAGATATTAGCTAACGCTGTCATCCGACCCAAGGCTTCCGTATCGTTTTGGTTGTTCATATAAGCATTTGCCGATTCGTAGAACATGGTCTCCATTCTCGCAAAATCGTTAATAGTACCATCGTTGTTCATGGCATCAATCAAAGCGGCGGAGGATTCATTCACGGAACGCGTAATACCGGACTGCGCCCGAGCGCGTCGTAGCATCTCACGATCCGTAAGTCCTTCACGTACACCAGGAATTACCCCAGCTAATCTTCTTCTAGCTCCAGCCACAATGCCACCACCCTCTGCGCGTCTGTTTAGCCTATTGGCAATGCGTTGGTCGCGACGGAGATTAACACGCCGTTGTTCCTCAGCTTGGTGCTCTTGATAAGCACGCGACCCACGAACACCCCGAGTAATCCCGCCCCGTAAACCGTTGCCAAACGCAGAAACTTTCGCACCTAAATTCCCCATCAGCGATAATGAACCTCTAAGTAAAGACGGCACAAGGAAGAATGGCACTACTTTTACGAGCATTGCCGTGATTGCGTAAAACCACTGCATTTCACCACCGCTACTTGTACCAACAGAGAGTAATAACGCACTAGCATATTGCCCACCGCCCATTAGTAACCCACAAATTGGATAAACCATCAATAGCGCCATAAGCATCTTCTTCCATCTATCAAAGAAAGATTTTGTATTTGGCAATGCATAACAAACTATCGCAACTGGCGCAATTGCTACTAAAATAATAATTCCAGCCTGGCGAACACCTAAAACAATGAAAAAGAATATTACGCTAATCAAAGCTCCAAGCAAAGCTAACAGTATAGGTAATATCAACGACATTAAGCTCGCTCCAACTACTGGCAAAGAAATGGCTACGACTCCAGCTCCCACTACGACGGAGGTCAGACCTAGACCACCCAATATCCCACCAACAATATTAATTTTATCAGCACTAGTTCCGTTATAAGTAATCCCTAAATTACTGAAGGCATCCTTCAATCCTACGCCCAATAAGTTTGACAAGTCTACTGCTAGTTGACAGAGAATGTAAGAAATATTTACTAATATCGCCACCATTATCAAACGTGGTAAAATCTTCTTAATATTATAATTAGAGACACCAAAACCGGTTACTTGGGCAAAAATAATCGCCGCGAAAGCAACCGCAAATAGTATATTTGCAAAATTCCGAAACGTCGACCAAGATGCATAAACGCCAGTATCGCTGTTCATAATTGTGTCAGATCTAACCTGCAAAGCTGGCTCAATAAAGTTCTGATAAATGGTCATCGTAGCATTGCCTAGCAGCTCGGTCACTGGGCAGGCTATCCAGCCCAGGACTCCAGATCCGCTATAGCACGCCGCCAGCTCACTTGTCGTATCGCCTGGCGTAGTTGTGTTTCCACCCTGATTAGAACCGTCCACTCCAGAAACAGTTCCATCAGTGATCGTGCCTATAGTTGTACCAGACTCCTCTATACCCTCCTTACTTAAAGACATGAGCCCGTTAATCACATCTTTAAAACTACCTGACTTTAAACTATACCCATTAGCATCTAGAACGTTAAAGCCCTCGTATACGGTATCGACTCCCCTTATCGGGCACCACTTGTCGCCAGACAATACAATATAGCGTTCGGTGCCAGGCGAACCTGCAGCAGCCAAAGCAGAATCTTTCGATGTATAACAAGTACTATCTAAGTACAATGTTCCTTTATGTGCCTTTAAGGCCTGATTCAAATAGTTTGAATATAAAATATATTTATCACCATCATCTAACTTCTCTGCATAGAAGGTATTATCGCTTTTACCTGTAAAATATCTTAATGCTTCTGTTGCCGCAACCAAGCTGGGGCCGTATTCAACATAAGCATCTCCGCCGTCAGTGTCAATGGAAATATTTTTGATGGAGTAACCTGGATTAATAGTGTTACCACCTCCATCTACCCACGAAATATTAGCCAAAGAGGTAACTTTGTCGCGAAATTCTTGGGCGAATTCCGACCACGTTCTTGAACCGTAACTCACTGTTACGGTGTTCATTTCTGCATACGGGTATTGTGAGCTATAAAGATAAATATACCCATCCCTATACTGCATATAAATTGGCCCATTGTCATAGTTATAATCGTCAGTGTAAGAACCACCCGCATCAGAGTTAACCTTACCGTTCCCATCAATGTTAAAGCAGATGGTATTGGATTTACCATCAGTCCTTACATCGCCAGTGCCGTCACCGCCTCGATAATTGTAAGTGAAAGAGACGCAGCCCCTCTCATCGCTACTTGTTTCACCGGTGATCTTGCTATTGTAACCAAGATTAGCTAAGGTAGTACTAGATTGATTTTTACCAAAAAGTTTAAACAAACCAGAAACAGAACCGCCAAACCCAGAGTACCCGTTAAATAATTGAGTACAAGAAATATCCGCATCCGATAGAGTATTGCCTATCAAATTTGGGAGCTTTATCGTGCCATCCTTAGCCCCAGCAGAGGTAATTAAAGCCGATATTCCGGATTGGATATAATCAAGTTCTGATACCGACCTAACCATAAAACCGTTATTCTTGCTATAACAAGTCTGGAGACCCTGTAGCATAATCTTCTTGAAGACAGTGTTCACATCGGATCCAGCTGACGCAGGTGTAGTTACCGCAAATAGGTTAGCTATTACGCCAAACACCATCACCGACGTTACGCCGAAAATTGTCAATATTCTCCTAGACTTCTGGTTGTTACTCACCATGACTAATCCTCTCCTGTAATATTGACGCTTGGTCCTGCAATAGCTTGCCAAGAACGGTAGAAATACCAGTCATACGATTACCTGCAGCCTGCTGCTTAGAAAGTGCCTCTTGATATGCGGTCGAGGTTTCAGCTAAATTTGTTCGACAAAAGTCATCAAAAGTCCCACCGATAATACAGTCGTTAATGTCAGCGATAGACAGCATAGACAACTCCGCTTCCAAGTATAACTTAAGCTGTTCCATACCATCTTCTTCAAGTGATGTCATTTCATCTGTGCGAGAGAAAGATTGAATATAGTTATATGCCACATTTGGACTATCGTCTAAATATTTAGCGACAAGCGTATCTGTAAGGACCATTAAGTTATTTAAATTTATATAAAGCAATAAAACAGATCTATAAGTATTTGCAAGGTTAGTTTGTACATTGGGCATCACGCTATATAACTTATAGAATGTCTCATAGGCTTTCTTTACTTTGTCTAAATATTCTTTGGTTTCACTCTTCTGTAAACCAGCATTGGCAATCCTTAGTAAAAACCACTTAGTTGTGGTATTGTTAGTGCTAGCCTCCGCATCAACTACTGGTACATTCTCTGGACCATCCTGGGCAAGCTTAAGATAATTATTAAACGCCCCCAAAGGTGTCTCCTTTGGCTGGTTGCCAAGATTTTGCACCAAGAACCACGCACCTACCCCCACAGCTACCAATACTAGCGTTACAACCGCCACAATGATCGGCGCTTTACTTTTCTTCTTGCTGCCTGCATCAATCACAATATCTTCCGTCACCGGCTCACTGTTTGCTTCCATTGCGTCATTTAGCCTTTGTGCTTGTTGCCCAGTTTCTGTATTGGCAAAAATCGAAGCAATTTTGGCGCGGCTTGCTTCACTAGTTGCCTCAGAATTTTGCGCAATCTTCTCAGCGTCTACCGTTAGTTCCGGCGTACTAAAAATCCCCTGCTGCGCAGAATTGTCGGTATTTTTATTTTCTGTATTGTCATCCATAAATATAAGCTTATTATAACATAAGAACTTTATTTATGTTAAAACAAAACAAACTTTTGCCCAACGGCGTGATGAATATCTAAACCGGCTCGTCTGCTTCAAACCAAATCGGTTCCTGATCTAATAGCCGTAACTGTTCTGGTAACAAATATTTCTTATCAATGATCACCTCAATGACAAAGTCGTCGAAGAAGTTATCGTTCATGATATAGTAGCCATCTCTATGCACCTTATCGCCATAGCTATCCTCGACCTTCCATCGTATCGGCTTGTCGTTCTCAATATTCTGACAGAATGCTTTCTTTTATAGTATATAAGCTTTCATCTGAAGCACCCTTAGCTTTTGCTTCTAAATAATCCGTATGGGTAATTTGCTCCAAGCGTTACTCCAGACTAACTTTAATTTTACAAGTGTTTCAATTATAACAGAATGAATAGGGATGTGTTATAATTAGTCTGTATCCCGCGGGCGTAGCTCAGGGGTTAGAGCAGGCGGCTCATAACCGCTTGGTCGTTGGTTCGAACCCAACCGCCC
>CAMNUC010000042.1 GCA_946560015.1 uncultured Candidatus Saccharibacteria bacterium
TATAATGGCTCAAAGAGTTATCAATTTATAAATTAACCTCGAGGAAATTTTAATGCCGATTATTAAATCCGCGAAAAAAGCCGCCCGTCAAGCGGTCAAGCGCACAGCTAAGAACCAACAAATCAAAAGCGACATCAAAGCCACTTTAAAAGCGTTCAAGGCTAACCCTACTCCAGAGAACATGTCCAAAGCTCAATCTGAGTACGACAAAGCCGTCAAAAAGGGTCTTCTTAAGAAGAACACCGCTTCTCGCCGCAAAGCCAGCCTAGCCAAATTCGCCAAAGCCAGCAAAGCTACTGCTTAATCTAGATCTTAAAACGCGACAAGATAAGTACCAGCTCAAAGCCTGGTACTTTTTCAAAGCATCTCGTTTTCTCAAAGTAAATTGTTGCTTCAAAGCACTACACAGATTCAAAGCATTTCACTATCTCAAAGCGCCTTCCCTACTCTCAACAAGAACCCTTTCACCAACACCCATGGTTCTAAACTCGCCGTTTTCATCTGCATATCCAGCTCCGCCAACCCCTTCACTAGCTTCCGTTCTCTCGCCCCGCCCCCAGACAACTCATATTTTTTCAAAGCCTGCGTCACCATCAGCCCAAAAAACATATACGGATCTTGTGTTAATTCTATCTGTTCCACCATCTCTACCGCTCTTTCACCATTCCTTAGCGCTGTATCCAAAATATTAAAAACCAGCTTCTCCTCTGGTCTCTTTAATTCCGGAAACTCCCTCAATTCCACCCCAATCTCCTTCAGCCTCTTATACCCCGCCGAACGCTTATCCAGTTTTAGTTCCCAGATAATTACTTCGTGCTCCGTATTGGCGTAATCCGCAATTTTTTCCCACACTGCACTATTCTCGCCCACATTTTTCAGCAAAATCCTTCGTTTCTCCGCTTCAAACAAAGACGTTCCAAAGAAGACACTTGGCAAATCCGCCGCCTCTAGACTCTCCCCTTCAAAAACCTCATAATCCTCCCCCAAAATATTTTTAATATTTTTTTCTACCTCTAGACGATTCGGACCATAAAAAACTTTAAACATAAGCCTCTTAAGCCTTTCTATGACCTCTGGAGGCTACTTTTTTGGCCGGGTTATCCCCTGCACAACTTTTTGCACTAGACTTTGTTCGTTGCACACCCGTCCCTAGCCCACTCTCCACAAAATACTCCGGCACCACTTGGCATTTCGGGCAAAAATGCGTTCCTCGCCCCGCTACCCGAGTTTTCTCAATTATCACTCCGCACCGCGTGCACGGATTTCCTTCTCTTCGGAACACTTGCGCAAAGTTCTCCAAATAATTTCCTGTCGTGCCATCTGGCTTGATATATGTAGCCATCGTTGAGCCGCCTGAGTCTATTGATGCCAACATCACACTTCGCGCTCCCTCTAGGATCAAACCTACCTGCTCTTCGCTAAGCTCGCCCGCCCGCATCGCCGGATGCACGCTTGCGTAAAAAAGTGATTCATCTGCATAAATATTCCCTAGCCCCGCTATTATCTTCTGATCTAGAAGCACTGCCTTAATTGGTGACTTCCCATGCCGCTGACACTGACTGAACAATTCTTTTACATTCATCTCCCACGGCTCTTTTGCTAATTCCGCGATAAATTTCTCTTGTTCAACTTCTCCTGTCGGCAATACCTTCACAAACCCAAACTTCCGCTGATCATTAAAGAACAGGTTGCCTTCCTCGAACACAAAAGTTACTCGGGTTTGCCCATTGGGCAAATTCGCTGTAAAGTTCTTACTCGGATGCCCCGCCGCAAAGTTATCCTCTTCGTTCACCCCCCGCCAAATCAACTGCCCCGTCATTCGCAAATGTATCATCATTGTGTAGTTATTATCTAGATCTATGAGTAACGCCTTCCCACGTCTCCTTAACCCTAACACCACCGTTTCTACCACATCCCCTTCATCACCCACAAAACTCTTGCGCGTGGTCTCATCTACTTCTACCTGCACAATTTTTTTCTTCAAAATCAGTGGCTCTAGCCCCCGCTTAATCGTCTCTACCTCTGGCAATTCCGGCATAACATCTCCTTTACCATATTTTTTTGCACTACAATTCTCCCCAATTCTTCCCCACCGATACATCTACTCTTAACTTCACTACTAACTCCGGTGCAACATTCTCCATTTCCCGCTTCAGCAAAGCACTTACTTCCCCTTCCATGCCCTCATTACATTCTACTATCAGCGAATCATGCACCTGCATTACTAGCTCTGACTCACCGGTAGTCGCCGATAGCGCCCTACTCACCCGCATCATAGCTCGTTTCATCAAGTCTGCTTCCGTCCCTTGTATCGGCATGTTTTGTGCTGCTCGCTCCGCCCCAGTTCGCACCAAGAAATTACTCGATTTTACATCTGGAGTCGGCCTTCTTCGCCCAAACAGAGTCTCCACATATCCCTGCTCTCGCGCCTGCGCCAACAATCTCTCTAAATATTCTTTAATCGGCTTTCTCAGTTCAAAATAATGTTCAATAAACTTCTTCGCATCTTCGTAGCTCATATCCGCCGCTGCCGACAAACCCCTCACGCTCATGCCATATAGCACACCAAAATTAATCACCTTCGCTGCTCGCCGTTGCGCCTTTGTGACTTTATCCATCTCCACGCCAAACGCTTCCGCTGCCGTTTTCGTATGAATATCCACATCATTATTAAAGTCATCAATCAATGCTTGATCTCCTGCTAGCGCCGCCGCTAATCTCAGCTCAAACTGCGAATAATCCGCACTTACCAGCACCTTTCCTGGCGCTGCCACGAATCCCGTCCGTATCCGCCTTCCCTCCTCAGTTCGCACTGGAATATTCTGTAAATTTGGGTTCGTCGATGATAGTCTCCCCGTCGCCGTTACATTCTGATTAAACGTAGTATGAACTCTCCCCTTTGCGTCTGCTAACTCTGGCAAAGGTGCGATATAAGTAGAGAGGAGTTTCGCTGCTTCGCGATATTCCTTGATCGCGTCAATAATTTCATGCTGCCCCTCCAGTTTATCCAGCTCCTTCACTCCCGTAGAATAGCCTCGTCGTGTCTTCTTAATGCCTTTTGTAGGTAATCTTAGTTTCGTGAACAGCACTTCTGACAGCTGCACTGGCGAATTAATATTAAACTCCACCCCCGCCATTGTATAAATTTTTTGTTCAATCCGTGCCACCTCTTTCGAGAACTCACCCTTCATCGCCTCGAAATACCCTCGGTCAATCAACATTCCCACCTTCTCCATCTGATACAATACTGGTATCAACGGCAAATCAAACTGAACAAGAATATTGTTCAGTTTCGGAAGCTTCTCAAACTCCACTTTTTGCGCCTGATATTCCGCATCTTCATCACCATACTCTATATTTCGCACTAATGGATCGAGCAAGAACCGACCCTGCCCCAGATCCCAAAATTTACCTCCCACCAAAATCTTCTCTGCTACCTCTGTATTCTTGTGCATCAAATCCTTCACATTCCAAGAAATCAGCGTACCATCTTGCAAATATTTTGGTATCTCAAGCGTCGGTTGGCTCAATGTTAAACCTACTTGAGTCTTGCTCGTCTTTGTTGCTCCTGCTTTCGCCCCTGATAAATTAGATCGCATAAACTTCCCTACTAACGTCCTGAACTCCAATTTCTTCAAAGCTTCTACGATCCGATCTTTATCTACCTCTAGATCTGGCATCTCTTCTAGTTTTACTGGTGCATCTGTCATAATCTTCGCCAGCTGGTACGACATATATGCACTCTCTCGCCCCTCCGCCAGTTTCTTCTGCGTACTACCCTTAATTTCGTCCAGATGTTCATATACTCCGTCCAGAGTACCATACTGTCCCAACAGTTTCACCGCCGTTTTCTCACCTATGCCCGGTACCCCCGGAATATTATCTGAAGCATCCCCCTTTAGTGCCTTCAAATCCAAAAACTGCGCCTTCTTAATACCATATTTCGCCTCCACCCCTGCCACATCTAACTCTTCCAGCTGGGAAAACCCTTTTAGTATCCTAAACATTCGCGTGTTCTCATCTACAATCTGTAGCATATCTAAATCCGACGACACGATATAGGTATCATAATCTCCAGCTTCATCTGCCTGCAATGCCAAAGTGCCAATTATATCATCCGCCTCATAATCATCACACTCCACAAACCCCCACCCCAGTGCTAAAATCAACTCTCTAAGCAGAGGTATCTGTGCATAAAAATCTTCACCAGGCTTCGTTCTTCCGGCCTTATAATCACTATACAAAGCCTTACGCTTCGCTGTCGAACTTTTTGAGTCCCACGCCACTACTACTTTTGTAGGGTTAAGCTGCTTCACTATCTCCATCGCGATCGCCGCAAACCCATAAATCCCCCCAGTTGGCGTACCATCACTTGTCGACAACGCCCCCATCGCATAATACCCCCGATAAAAAACAGACTTCCCGTCAATAATCACCAACCGTTTCATACCACCATTATACCATAGGCGCCTCTCATCTATGCTATAATATAGATTATGTTAGACCCCAAAGACGTCAAAATACTTGCCATCGTCGGCATGAGTGGCAGTGGCAAATCTATCCTGGTTAATTACCTCACCGAACGCGGTATTCCCAAAGTCCACCTCGGCAATATGATTTACAAAGAAATGGAAAAGCGCGGCATCGAGCGCACTTCTGACGGCAAAAACGAACGCGAATTCCGCGAAATGATCCGCCGCACCGAAGGCAAAGATTGGGTAGCCCGCCAAGCCATCACCGAAACCAAAGACCTCATCGCGGCCGGTCAAAAACGCATCGTACTTGACGGAGTCTACTCTTGGACCGAGTACAAAGCCTTCAAACATGCATTCCCTGGCGATCTCACCTTTATTGCCCTCGTTATACCTAAAACTCTACGCTACGAACGCGTCGCCAAGCGCCCAGATCGCCCCTTTGATGCTCAAGCCATCCGTGAACGCGATATCACCGAAATCGAAAACCTCGAAAAAGGTGGCCCTATCGCCGCCGCCGACTATTACATTCTTAACGACGGCTCCGTCGAGGATGCCCAAGCCCATCTCAAAAGAATCCTCTCTGAGATCAACTTCTAAGCTCCCAAGCCTAGCTTAGGCATATCCTCTCTAAAATCAACTTTGAACACAAAATTTACTCAGCAAATTATTTCGCTATTTATCACTTATACCAAAATAATGCAAGCTTTGTCGCTCTTTTTGGTGGAATGAGTTACGATTAAATAGGAATTTGAGCGGGTTTTGGGTTAATAAAGCTTAATTCCCTGCTTATGAACGTGAAATTTAAATTTTCGTGAGCTAATTGGCGAGACACCGCACAGAGAAACCAAGGTAGCGACTGTAGGCGCTGTCGGACGGATTGGCGATGCTACCGTCGAGGAGCAAGTTGTACGCGCTGGTAGAGCCGATAGGCGTAGACGACCAATACCAGCCGCCGCCGCCGACATAGTTGATACCGCTGGAGCGCACGCGCCCGCTATACTGGAAATACATCGGTGCACCACGCATAATAGCAGAACCAGTAGAGTTATTTGCCGCCCCATAAACAGCAGCGAGTCCACCAAATGAACCTTTAGCTGTAGTATTACTAGTTGGTAGATGCCAACCATTCGGACATATGCCTTGGACTGTACCGGTTGCAGAAGTGTTACCATTCATGGCAGCTGGCCAGGAGTAGTAGTTGCCTCTTGATGCATGATCGCCGTCTGTGTGACCTGGACTACAATATTGTGCCGCTACTGCATTATATCCCTCCTGCCAGCCAGAACAATCTGTACCTCGGCTAGTACCACCACCATTATATGCTAAGTTCTGTGTCATCCAGCAGTTACCATCTTTAAGCTTGGTGACCCAGTATTTCTTATTATCACGGGTATCTATCAATGCCTTACTTTGTCCTTCAGTAGATTTACTACAAATCTCTGCTGTCATCTCCTGCATGTTAGTAATGTCAGATAGAGTCTTAGGCTTCTCCCACACCGCATACAGTGTAATATCCTTGTTAGCTTCCTGTAGGGTAATG
>CAMNUC010000043.1 GCA_946560015.1 uncultured Candidatus Saccharibacteria bacterium
ATTGGGATTATACTCGGTGCCTTGGTCAGGAGCACTGCTTACCTTGTAGGCAATGTCCCAAAGATGACCAATCTCGTCTTGATGTTCAACTTCGATGTCGGCAAAGGCAGTCTGATGTGCCGGGCAGAAGTTCACCAGTTTTTCGCCACGGTAGATCATACCGTCGTTCCACATCTGCTCAAAGGTTCGATAAACGCGGGAGATAACATTTTCGTCGAGGGTAAAGGTCAGATCGTTCCAGGCACAGCTGGCGCCAAGCGCACGTAGTTGCAGCTCCATATTGCCGCGCTGTTTTTCAACAAAGTCCCACACCCGAGCATAGAGCTCGTCGCGCGAATACTCGAAGCGAGTATGGCCTTCTTTTTCGAGTGCACGCTCGTAAACCACCCAAGTTTCAAAACCAGCATGGTCTGCCCCGGGCACATACCAAGTATTTTTGCCACGCAGGCGGCTGTAGCGAATTAATGAGTCCTCAAGTGCAATTGTCAAACCATGCCCGATATGCAGATTACCATTAGCGTTTGGCGGTGGCATTACTATTGAGTAATAGTCGTTTTGGTCGGCGGAGGTTGGCGCAGATTTTGGCGGCTGAAATACGCCCGTTTTTTCCCACTGAGCATAAATCTGTGGTTCGAACTCTCCCGGTTCGTAACTCTTTGTGAACTTCATTATTTCTCCCAATTATTACTATAATTATAGCACAGACTAGCTCAGAGATTTCCTACTCTATAGCTAACTTTTTGCGCATAGCTCCCATCTCTTCAGGGGTCATCTTGAGGACGCGTTCGCCGGCCCAGTTTTCGTTGACTGGCAAGAGGTGGACATGTGCATGGGGAACGTCAATGCCGACAATTTTAATCATTGTGCGTTTGCCGAGTACTTCATCAAAATGCTTGGCGAGTTTTTTGACGGTTGCCATCACGGCATCATAATCTTCTGGCTCAAGATCGTAGATTTTGTCCACTTCAACTTTTGGAACTACCAAAGTGTGCCCCGGTGTCTCCGGCTCAATATCAAGAAAAGCATAGGTCTTGTCATCTTCATAAATTTTGTAACTCGGTAATTCACCCTTTATAATTTTCGTGAACACTGTGCTCATCTTTATTCTCCCTAAATTTTCTAAATTATAACATATTGATTCCTCCTATGTTATAATGGGGATGTTAAAGGAGGCGGAGTGTGAAAACTAGAAGAAGTCGAAATATCGTGATTGTTGTGGTTGCAGCAATTGTGGCAATGATACTACTTGGAGTTGGGATTTTCTTTATTATTCGGGGAAGTCAAAATAGTCAACAAGATGAAGTTGTGGAAGAAGTCGAGCTTAGCGATGGCGCGAAGTTCAAACAAAGTTATGAAAGCCTCAATGGCATAACGCGCGACGGTAGCGATGTAGCTTACAATTCAATAGAGATTAGCGAGGATAACCCAATCGTCTATATTGATGTCAAAGAGGCGCTTGATCTTTTGAAATCCAATCAAGCGATTATTTACGTCGGTGCAAATTGGTGCCCGCACTGCCGAAACTCTGTGCCGGCTCTGCTTGATGTCGCAAAACAGTATGATCTTGATAAAGTGTATTATCTTGAACTTGATGATGTCAAAAGTCAGTATGAATGGCAGGATGGCCAAGCAGTCAAGACCAAGGACGGTACTGAGGAGTATTATGCTCTGTTGGGTGTGCTTGCGGAACGTTTGAACGACTTTACGATCAAAGATGATGCCGGTAATGATCAGTCGACCGGCGAAAAGCGCATCTATATACCTTATGTGATAGCAGTGAAAGACGGTCAAGTGGTGGGTGATTTTATTGGCGATGTTGCCACTGAAGATTACGAAGAAGGGCAGAGCGCGTATGATCCGCTCACTAGCGCGCAGTACGAGAAATTGTTTAATAATTATAGTAATTTGTTCCACGCTGTTTATGGTGACACGGCAAGCGATGACTGCACGGATGTTTGCGACTAAAATCTTATATTTTTGCGGATATATGCTATAATAACGTGAAGAATTATCAAATAACTGCGAGATAATCATGAAGAAAACTACAAAGAATGTTTTACAAATTCTGATCGGTGCGGCGACGGTATTTACGCTGACTGCTGGCAAGGCGATGGCTTTGACTGTCCAGGAAGGCGCCGAGGCGGCGCGGGCAGACGGTATGCCAGCAGAGCTAGTAGGGATGAACGGTGTGCTTAACCAGTTCACCAATATCGCACTATATGTGATTGGCTTTATCTCGGTTGTGATGCTGATTTGGGGCGGTTTGCGCTATATTATTTCCGGTGGTGATAGCAAAAAAATCACCGACGCAAAAAATACCATCCTCTACGCCTTAATTGGTCTAGTGGTGGCGTTCCTGGCCTATGCGATTGTCAATTTCGTGCTCAATGCGATTGGTGCCACTTCTACTCCCGAAGAACAGAAAGAAGAAGCTGCCATCATGTTGGTTGGTGTACTGCTTTAGAATTGATGTAGGTTACATTGTAAAAGGCACTCCGATTTGGGGTGCCTTTTTGGTCTGAGAAGTTTTATTTGTAGCCGGTAACTTAACTGTCGTTTCGCTCTCCGACGATCTCTACGGCTCGACATCGGCCTCATTATCAATGTTCTTCGAGCGGCCGATTTCGACTATAGTAGCATAAATATACTTTGCCCCGGCTTGTTTTAGTACGCTAGCAGCAGCCTGCATACTAGCGCCAGTTGTCCAAACGTCGTCAAGTAGAATATAGTAAGAGTTGGGGTTAATAGTCGCATAGGATAGCTCGTAAGCTTTACTTGCCTGGGTAACACGTTTTGTGGCGTTCGTACCGACCTGTACAGTGTCGTTTGCACGTCTGAGTAGCGTCCGTATTTTCCAGCCGCGACGATTGGCAAGTTTCTTGGCTAGCAATTTGGTGTGGTCAAGCCCGCGTGATCGAATATGTTTGCCGATTGTTGGCAAGGGGATTAAAATAACTTCTCGCTCTTCAAAAATTGGCCGAGGAATAGACTGGTCGAGTAGCTCAGTGAGTGTATCGGCGCAAGCTCTGACGGATTGATATTTTAGTTCGGAAACTAATTTTGCGAGCATACCTTCACGCCAACCCACCACCCAGAATCCTTTGAATGTCGAATCACAATCGTGACAGACGCGCAAATCCAGGTTGTCGTTCCCCGGTAGTAAACTTTGCTGGGTAGAGTGCCTCCCAAAAGTACGTCTGCAGTACGGGCAGATATCTTTTTGGTTCTGAATGATGTAATTCTTACAACGGTCACAAAGTACCGCTCCCAATACGCCACAACCCCTACAAGAGTGCGGACAAAGTAGGTCGAGTAGACCCCATCTTGTTGTGTTTTTTACAACGAAATTCATGATTACTATTGATTTTAGTACAAAACATATTTATAATAAAGCATAACAATATAACGGAGGTAAGCAATGGCACGAACAAGTGATGCCGATATGCTGATGGAAGATGATATAGCCAACTTCTTCGACGACACCGATCCGGTGCCTACAACAAGTCGAAGTGAGCAAGCTATCTCCAATGTTGAAGAACCATCAGGTCCGGGGCTAAATGATGGGTGGGACGAAGATGCGAGCGGTTTCCCGGGGCAACTCGCAGTAGACGTTTATGAGACAGCAGACAAGCTAGTGGTGAAGGCGCGCACGGCTGGTATTTCCAAGTCTGATCTCAATGTGACGATTTCCGACAATATTTTGACGATTTCCGGTATTTTGAGTGGCGGTGAGGATGAAAACACTACCGCATGGCACATCCAGGAATGTTATTGGGGTGAGTTCTCGCGTACGATTGCGCTTCCAGTGCCAGTCAAGGAAGAAGAGGGAACAGTCAAAGCTGAACTTAAAGATGGTGTGTTAACGATTTCTTTCGAAAAAGAGCAGCAGGACGCACCGGTAAAGATTCCAATTCAATAATCGTCGTTCGACTTTTGTATCACACACAAAAACCGCCTCGCTTCGAGGCGGTTTTTGTGTGTTACAGCTTTTCTCTCTACTCTCTCACTACAGCCCAAATCTGAGAGAAGGGTGTCAGGAGAAACTAACCACTCTCACCCCTCCCGTACCACACAGCGAACGGCAAAACCGAAGCCACGGGAATAGTTATCCTGAGGGAGGACATTCGTCGAGTACGTGTTCAAGTAGTGACCGAACATAGCAGAACCACCAGTAGTAGACCACCAGTAGCCATAGGTGACGCGTCCGCCGATGTTGCCGTATGAGCGACTGTAACCGCCCGTACGGAGAAAATTGGGTTCGACTTTTCTTTCTAAACTTTTCTGATATAATTATACACGGAAGCGTGGCCGAGTGGTTGAAGGCGCACGACTCGAAATCGTGTGGGCAGAAATGTCTCGGAGGTTCGAATCCTCTCGCTTCCGCCACAAAATAGAAATAGCGAGTTCACTCGCTCATTTTTATTTTCAAGGAAGCACTGAGGATAAAGAGAAGCGCGATGAATATTAGATTAACTATTATTGATATTGCTTCCCCCTCTACTTTGTGCGTAGTGGATTAGTTCAGCTCAGCTACGGATTCGTCCGCTTCAGCGGACAATATGGTTACTTAGCATCCAACTCAGTTCTAGACAGTGACGACATGATGCTTATGTCATCTTTTGCTACACTAGAAGTTACACCACAAGATTCCGGTAAGCGTTCGTATGCTTTCCCCATTCGTTAATGTCGTACTCGATTCACAAAGGATTTGTTGAATTATACAGAGGAAAAATATAATTGAACTTGTACATACTGTACAAGTTCGTGCTCAACATCATATTTATATATCCACTACGCACAAAGTAAAGAGGAGAAGAAGCAATAATTTCCCACTCAAACCGTTTGTGATATAATAAAGATGTCTAATCCAATATAACTGCAGTTTTTGGTATATAAATATCAAAAACCTATTCTGCTATTACACGGACGCTTAAGCGACATCGCATAAGTAATCACTGTGTAATAGCGGTTATGAATGGATTAGACACCTTGCGGTGTCGCTTTTTGTTTTGCCAACCAAAAAACAGCATATTACACCGCAATAATCATCACTAATCCAACGGAGGTAAAAATGCATCAAACAATTCTTAAACCCACTCTGCTCAACCTTTTACGCCATGTTACTCATTCCTGCCTCGCTCTCCTCATTCTACTCATACTTGTTTTCGTCTTTCCAATCAATCCATCCAACACTTATGCCGACGAGCCACAACCCCAATCCACTACCTCATCAATTTCTCTCGCCCTCGATCAAGAGCTTATCCTTAATATTACGCCAAATTCCACCGGCGCTACCAATACCGCCACTAGCAACCTCACCGTCGCTACTAACAACGATACCGGATACAAAATCTACCTCGAAACTCTAGACCCTACCACCAACCTCACTAACGTCGACCCCACCAAGTCTA
>CAMNUC010000044.1 GCA_946560015.1 uncultured Candidatus Saccharibacteria bacterium
AGAGGGCTACGCTCGTCTATCGTAAAGCCCCCGGCTAAGCCGGGGGATGGTTACTATGTGCTGCCATTATTTTAGAACGGGGGTTCTATGATATAATGTAGAGTAGTATGCGTCAAATTGTAGTGGTCTTGCATAATATACGCTCAACCTATAACGTAGGAGCGATTTTGAGAACAGCAGAAGGGCTAGGAATTGAAAAGGTGGTGTATTCTGGCTACACTCCTAGGTATAATAATCCAGAGTTACTGCCACACTTGCGCACAAAATTAGACCACCAGATTGCGAAATCGGCATTGGGAGCGGAAGAATTAGTAAAGCAGGAGATTCTGGGGCCAAACCTATTGACAAATTGGCTCAAGTGTGCTATAATGGAGGGATATAATGTCGTCGGGTTAGAAAACAACCTTTCTTCGAAAGAAATGCCTCGGCGCTTAATCTTAGGACAACCGACGAAGCTGAAAGAAAAAGTTGTTTTGGTATTAGGTGAGGAGGTGAGTGGCATACCACTAGATATTCGACCATTGATGGAGCATTTTTTGGAGATTCCGATGCGGGGACAGAAAGAATCTTTTAATGTGTCAGTAGCGGCAGGAATCGCCTTGTGGGGGCTGCAAGAATTACTATAGTTTAAACCGCCCTCGTATGAGGACGGTTTTTGATTACCCGACGGGTGGAATATTGAGGTTGAGGATGCTACAGTCGCTTTGACCGGCTTTTTGCTCAGTGAGGCGGATGTTGTGAGTGCCGGTGCTACCGCTACTGCTCATAGCGAAACTGTAGGTGGTGGCAGGGCGCTCTCGGATGGGCGGCAAAGCAGGCAAAGCGGGGACCTCAAACTGCACTTCCAGCGCGATGGGCGAGTTAACCATCACCACAACCTCCTGTTGATGGGTTGCGGGCTGATTGCCCAAGAAGTTGATCTTGACGGGATCGCCGCAGTCATCGCGGTGGATAAAACGAAGTTCCAGCCTACTGACGGTCATCTTGACTATCCACAGGATCCATTTGGTGGGTTCACCTGCAACAAGTTGCAGAAAGTCGGTGCGGAAATTGCGATGGTCGAGCGCAGTCTGCCCAGCGCTGAGCAAAGCGTTGTGCTTGTCGAGCGGCTGCAAGGAACGCATCTGGATGGTCGGCAGTTCGGACGAAGCCGATCCGTCCTTCAGAAGCGGCGCGATGCAAAGATCCTTGTTCCACTGACTAAGACTGTCGTAATGAGACATTGTTGATTCCCCCTTAGGTTATGATAAGGTACGCTTATGTAATTATAGCACAAATAGCCTAAAGCAACATAAACTTTGCCGTTCTAAATGGCTGCGGATTATTGGGCGACTCATCACCCTCTCATTCAGGCTTTAGTCTTTGGGTGGCTCGATGCCCGACTGGGCGCTAAACCCATCGTAATAATTAGTCTTGATTGGTGGATGACCGATATGATTGGCGGCTTTGACAATTTCTTTGATGTCATCAGTGAGCTTATAGATGGTGGTGTCTTTTTTGGAGACTAAGCCCATGGGGAGCATTTTGCCTTCAATGAACTTTGTGAGCGGGCGCCAGAAGCTCTTGCCGAAGAAAAAGACCGGCATTTTGGGCATTTTGCCTTCTTGCATGAGAATAATGATTTCGGAAAGCTCATCAAGGGTACCCAGACCACCTGGGAAAAGAACATAGACCTTTGCGGACATAGCTAGCATAACCTTGCGAGCAAAGAAATATTTGAACTGCAGCGTATCGGTAAGGTATGGGTTGGGCTCCTGCTCATGACTGAGGGTAATGTTGAGACCGATACTACGTCCGCCATACTCAAAAGCGCCATGATTGGCGGCTTCCATGATACCAGGACCACCACCAGTGATAACAGCGTGACCGTTTTGGGCGAGGAGTTGGCCTAACTCGCGGGCTTTTTTGCAGTATTTATTGTCTTGTGGAAGCCGAGCAGAGCCAAAGATGGTCACACCCTGCGGATAAGTACGCACGATCTTAAGACCTTCTTCGAGATCACGGGCATAAGCCTTGGCACGCTCGATGTCAGCTACTTCTAACTGTTTCAGGATTTCTTCGTCAAACATAATTCCTCTTACTTATTATTTTCTTTAACTTCTTGAATCGTCATGGGATGCAAAACTTCTGTACCAGTCATAATTCCCTGCTTGGCGCCATAGTGCTGAGTAACTTTGGAAGCATTGGCGGCAGCATAGAGCAAAGCTTCTTTGAACTTAGCACCGTCGGCATGCTTTGCCAAGAATCCAGAGCCAAAAGCGTCTCCAGCACCAGTGCGATCGCGAACACGTTCTTGTTCATAAACGCTGAGTCGATAGGTCTCTTTGCCATTGGTAGCGATTGCCCCCATGATGCCATCAGTGATTAGCACGATCGGGCAGTAATTATGAAGGCGCGTGGTAAGCTCGGTAAGGATAGTCCCGGGTACGATTTGGGCGGCTTCTTCCTTATTAACTAGTAATACATCCGTGAGTTCTAGTAGGCCAATGAGCTTGGTATTTTCTTTGAGCTCTTCGGGGCCAGGATTGAACATAACCTTAGCCCCAACCTCATGGGCTTTTTCGAAGAAATGAAGTAGCTTATGCATATCACCGCGCAAGCCAGTGGCATAGAGCCAATCTGGCTGGATGCTTTCGAGGTCGTCTGGATCAAGAGCGGTAGAATATTTGGAGGCACCGCGATAGGCCAATATGGTGCGCTCGGCATTGCGAACATCAAGGAGTACTACTGAGCAATCAGTATGAGTGTCAACGTAGTTGATGTAGCTATTATCGATATTCTCATGATCCAGGCATTCAAGTACAGCATCACCAGAAGCATCACGGCCTAGGCTACCTATGAAAATAGTTTCGTGGCCGAAGCGCGCGAAGGTAGTAGCGCTATTAGTACCACCGCCACCCACATCAAAGTGAACATGATCGATATCAATTTTGTCACCAACCTGCATTTCGCCGAAAATCGAAAGTTCTTGGCTAAGCTCAACCCCAGCAAAATCATCCCTATCGAGCAGGTAAATATCTTGTGTGGCGGCACCTAACGTAACGATTCGACTCATATGAGAACACCCTTCTTTTCGGATTCGGCGAGGAGGGACTGGTACATGGCGGCTTTGTCGGGAGCATTAGTAATAGCACTACCGACATTGATTACATCGACACCGGAGTGCGCAACGGCACGGATATTACTAAGGTTTACTCCGCCGTCCCAGCCAATTTCTAGATCTTGTTTGATGGCGCGTACGAGCGGGACTTTTTCCATCTGTAATGAATCAAGCGCCCCGCCTTGGCTGCCTAGCTCTCCAGCAAAAATCATGACGTGATCTGACATCGCGATGCGCTCTTGGACGTGTTTGGGGAAGGTGGTCTTAAGAAGCGCTACACCGACCTTGATGCCGGCCGCCTTTAGCTTGGCGAAAAGATCTTGGATATTATCGTCGACTTCGGCATGAATAATGCAAAGCGAGGGCTTGATGCGTAAGACGTCGGCAAGGTGCTCGCTAGGACGAGCTGACATGACGTGAATATCCAGAGTAATCCCCTCTCCAACAGGCTGGATCTGACTAAGTGGCAAAAGCTGGGTGGGGGCGAGCGTACCATCAGAGGCATCGATGTGAATGCGCTTGCTGAACTTGCTAAATTCTTGCAAGTTGGTGGTGTAGATTTCTGGTTTGTCGGTAGTGATGGTGGGGACGATAGCGGGCATTAATCCTCCTCAAGTTTTTGCATGCGGCGACGATGGCGCTCAGTATCTAGTGGCTTAGCATGGCAGAGAGCTTTGACAATCTTTTCCATGGCGACCGGTTCGAGAACATCGGCAGGCATACAGACGATATTAGCCCAATCATGCTCACGCCCTGTCACGGCTTCGTCGACGGATTTGACGCAGACAGCACGTGCACCACTGAGACGATTGGCCTGCATGCAGACGCCTTGTCCGGAGCCGCAGAGCAACACGCCGAAGCCGTTCTGGTTGCTGGCGACGGCTCTCGCGACGGCTTTGGCGGGATCATTAAAATCATCGTCTTTGATGTATTCATGAGCGCCTAGGTCCTCGACTTTAACGAAACCGTGACAATTAGCTAATAATTTAATAAGTTCGGTTTTTTTGGCAAACCCGCGGTGGTCGGCGCCGATATAAATGGTGTATTCTTGCATTTTAGCGGCACCCTATCTTTCCATTATAGCACACTTTCTTAATTACGTCAATACCTTTTATACTTTTCACGACTTTACCTCCCAAAATCCACAGATAATTCGACTAGACGGTTAGAATAGCCCCATTCGTTGTCGTACCAGACAACAATCTTAACCATGTCGCCACCGACCACATCAATTAGCGGCAGATCGACGATTGATGAATGAGCATTACCACGGAAGTCTGAACTAACTAGCTCGTCGCTCATGACAGATACGATGCCCTCGTAATAAGGTTCTTTGGCGGCGCGCTGAAAAATCTCGCTTAGTTCCTCCTTGGTGGTTTCACGCTTGAGGACCGCAGTGATATCGGCGAGCGAAACAACCAGCGTAGGCACACGAATAGACAAACCATTGAACTTGCCTTCGAGACTTGGGATAGTGAGGGCGGTCGCCTTGGAAGCACCGGTAGTAGTAGGGATGATGTTGGTAGCGGCGGCGCGGGCCTCACGGATGTCTTTGGCGGCGTCATCAACGAGCTTCTGAGAGGCAGTGTAGGAGTGGACGGTAGTCATCATGGCTTTGTCGATGCCGAAATTGTCCTCGAGGATCTTCATGACAGGGGCGATGCAGTTGGTGGTGCAGCTAGCACAAGAGAGGATTTCGTCGTCGGCGGTGACGACTTCTTCGTTGACACCAAGCACAACAGTCTTGGCACCAGGGCCTTTGGCGGGGGCAGAAATGACGACTTTGCGGGCGCCAGCAGTAATGTGATGGCGGGCGGCAGCGGGATCACAAAATACGCCAGTGCATTCCATGACAGTGTCAATCTGGAGTTTCTCCCAAGGGAGTTTGAGAGGATCGGGCTCGTTTAGAAAGAGAATTTTGCGATTATCAACGATGATATGCTTGTCGTCGTAACTGACATCGTGGTCGTAAACACCGTAGGCGGAATCATACTTGAGCAAATGCGCGAAAGTTTTGGTGTCGCCCAAGCTGTTGATGGCAATGATTTCGGCATCGCGGCGTTCAAAAGCAATCTTGAAAGCACAGCGTCCAATTCGCC
>CAMNUC010000045.1 GCA_946560015.1 uncultured Candidatus Saccharibacteria bacterium
TTACGCATTTCGCCGGATGGCATTTTGAGAGTAGCATAGCCGTTTTCTTTAGCCATGAGCTGAGCGCTGGTACCAGCGGAGCGAACCATTTGGGCGCCGCGGCCTGGAGTAAGTTCAATAGCATAGATAAACGTACCGACTGGAATCCTTTCGATTGGCATGCGGTTGGAAGTTTCTACTGCAACCTCGTCACCACTAGCGAAGGTCATGCCTTTGGTCATGTTGGAATCAGCGAGTACATAGTAATATGTGTCGTTTTGATCCTTGACGCGAGCGATACGAGCGCTGCGGTTTGGATCGTATTCGATTTCCATGACGGTGAATTCGGTATTTTTTGGTAAAGTGTAAGTCAAAATACGATAATGACGTTTGACGCCGCCACCACGATGACGCACGGTGATGCGACCAGCGTTGTTTTTACCAGCCATTTGTTTCTTGCTAGCGAGCAAAGATTTCATTGGCTTCTTGGTGGTGATTTGGTCAAAATCTTGAGTGGTTTTTTGACGTTGAGCTGGAGTAGTTGGACGATAAGCTTTAATACTCATTATTTACTCTCCTTCTCTGCTTTTTTGGTTGTCTTTTTGACGGACTTTTTCTCAACTTTTTCTTCTTTGGTGTCAGATTTTTTGGTAGATTTCTTGTCTACCTTTTTGTCTTCTTTCACCTCTTCCTTTACTTCCTCAAATACAGGGATCTTGTCTCCATCTTTCAAAGTAATGTAAGCAACTTTGTGATCGCGGCGATAAGTAATGCCAGGATAAGCGTGCTTGCCTTTGGAATATTTGGTTTGTTTGCCTTTGCGTGTAGTCACGCGAACATCAATAACTGTGACCTTGAATTCTTCGCCAATGCGTTTGGCAATTTCTTGCTTAGAAGCGGTTTGTGGTACGAAGAAAATGTATTGATTTTTGGATTGAGCTACGTAGGCTTTTTCGGTAGCACGTGGGATATATTGAACAGATCTCATTATGCTTCCTCCTTATCAAGCAGCCAGTTTTCGGTGGCTTTGAGCGCGGTTTCGCTAAAGATTACTGCATCAGCGTTGAGAATATCGAAAACGTTGAGATAAGTAGCACGTACGAGCTTGATGTTAGGTAGATTGTTGGTAGCGCGCAAAACTTCAGGAGCTTTAACGTCTACAACCATCAATATAGCCTTGTCGGCGAGCTTGAGGTCGCTGAGCTTCTTGGCGATTTCCTTGGTCTTGCCAGTAGTGCTGATACTTTCAACCAAGATAGCTTTGTCGGCGTTCTTGAGGCTGAGAGCTTGCTTGACGGCAACTTTCTTAGCGGTCTTGCTGAGCTTCTTGGTGAAGTTTTCCTCACTGGTGCGACCACCAGCGACACCACCATGGCGCCAAATAGGGTTACGGGTAGAACCGAAACGAGCGCGACCAGTTCCCTTTTGCTTCCAAGGCTTTTTACCGCCACCGCGAACTTCGCCACGCTTCAAAGTCTTAGCGTGAGCGCTGCGGGAGTTAGCGAGGTAAGCATCATAAGCGGTCTTGAGTAACTCGTGATTGTCGACATTGACTTCAAAAATGTCTTTGTTCAAAGCAGCTGCCATATTACTCCTTTCCCTCCACCGCAACGACGGTTACGATGCCTTTTTTGGGGCCAGGAACGGCACCTTTAAGACCGATTAGATTGTTTTCGGTATCCAAAAAAGAAACTACCAGATTCTTGACAGTCACTTGATCGTGACCCATGCGACCTGGCATTTTTTTACCTTTGAAAACTTTTTGTGGATACATAGAACCGATAGAACCTACGCGACGGATATTACCCTTGAAACCGTGGGTGTTGCGCGATTCGTTGAAGTTCCAACGTTTGACTGTACCGGCGTAGCCTTTACCCTTAGAAACACCAGTCACGATGACTTTGTCTCCGAGTTTGAAATTTTCTACGCTAAGCTTGTCTCCGACTTTGAGCTCTGGCACTTCTTCAGTGCGGAACTCTTTCAAGACCTTTGGAGTGACTCCGGCAGTCTTGACGTGGCCAGAAACCGACTTGCTCAGATTCTTACCCTGACCATACCCCAGTTGCACAGCGTTATAACCGTCGGATTCGACAGTTTTAATCTGAGTCACTGTGGAGGGGTCGGCTTGCAAAATCGTAACTGGAGTTACGATACCATCTTCGCCGATGATCTGGGTCATACCAATTTTGGTGCCGATGATGACTTGCATCCTGTTCCTTTCCCTTATAACAACACGAAATCTAGACTAATGAGTAGTCCCTGTTGCTGTAGTCGATCGGCTCCATTCTCTCAAAGATAGAGTCGACGGACTAAGCGCTAGGCTTGCCCTGTCGTCTAGTAAGTATTGTTGATTAATATACTATACCATGCCATTTTATCACAGGTTATCCCAAAAAGCAACTAGTTTTTTTCAAAAATAAAGGGCCCCTTACGGGACCCAGTCGGTGAACTTGAAGTTATCAAGATCGGTAACGTCATAACGGAGGTTGAAATTCTCGGTGTAGTTGTGAGTGAAGGCTTCGGTAGTGTAGAGCGGGTTGCCATCGGCATCGGGCTTAATTTGACTAGTGACGCTATCATTCCCTTGTAAGAATTGCCGATATATGTTGTCGAGATATTGCCAGGCATCGTTGTAGGCAGGCCAGCCTTGATCTCCGGGTCTTAAAATGTAAGCGTGAGAATGCCCGAAGACTATCTGTGCCGCGAATGGCCCGTCGCTGTGCGTGAGGAGCATGTCGGCATCCGAAAATGTATGGTCTTCGCCAGGGTGGTTATGGGCGATGATAAAGTCTTGACGATTGCATGTGTATAAATAGCGGTTAACTTCGGGATGGACCATACTCATGCCAGGATCGTTGATGGTGCACTCGACGAGTTTTTCACCTTTGGTATTAAAAATGGCGGTAAACTCGTATTCTTCATCTCTGGTTTGCAGGGCAAATTCCTCGATAGTACTGCCGTGGTTGGCGTTGCTGTACCGGGCAAGAAAGGCGGCGTCATCTTCTGGCTGACTCTTGTTCTGAATGAACAGAGCAAGGAGCACGATCATTCCCAAGAGCAGGGCGGTGCCTGCGATGATGGGGACGACGTTACTTCGGGGATTACTGGTGATGGTCTTGGTTTTCTGTTTTGCGGTCATTGTATACCACTCCTTCTTTTATTGTCGGTTTAACTACGGCTGAGGGAATAACTTCAATATTTTAATGTTCTTACGCAAGCGTAACGCCCCCCTGTATTAAGTGTAGCACATGTTGCCCGAATTGTCAATATATAAATTATAGATTTGGGTATGTTTAGCAGGGGTATGTACGTAAAAATGCCGCTGATAAATCAGCGGCGAGCGGGGGTTAGTGGAGGGTGATTATTGTAGCGGAGCGTGGCAGGCTAAATGTCGGGTCAGGAGTAGAGGTCTTCGTCGGCGTAGTCGGCCTGCTCGAGTTTGTGCAGTTGATGGGTGGCGATGATCGATGTCAGGATGGCGGCACTGGAAATCATGAGAAAGAAGCGGTAGAGTTTCTGGGCTTTTCTAGCGATGGTTTGGCTGTGGCTAGCGAGATGACGCAGAGTTTTCTCGTTTGTCATGCTTAATCACTTTCCTTTCTGATTAAAATACGAGATGCAAAATCTTACGTTTTAAGTATAGCATTTAGGATAGGAAACGTCAATTAGCATGGTAAAATATGGCGTGTTTGGCGAGAAAATGGTGGATTTTTAGGTAATTTTAAGTATAAGCGTCTCTAGTAGCGGTAAGTGCTTGACTTTATTACCGATGTGTGCTATAATGAGGATATGGGATTAAAATCCTTGATATTTATGAGAAGGGAGTTGATTTCTTTGAAGATCAACACGAGTTCCGTCCTGAAGATTACTGGTAGCGCTGGCGCAATTGCCCTGGGTGGGCTGGGAATTGTTTCGATTGGCTATTTGTGCCTGCAAGGCATAACGGCTCCAGCGTACGAGGCGCATCTGCGAGAGCGGATCGGCGTGATCAAGCGGCGCATGGCTGCGGAGCGCGAGCGCGCTGAGAAAAAAGGTGAGCGTGCTGGTTACCAAGCAGGCTATAAGATCGGTGAGCGTGAAGGTCACAATACTGGCTTTGGCGCCGGTAAGGCGGTCGGTTACGATCAGGGTTTCCTGGCGGCGCTGAACCAGGAGACGTATCTTGGTGACTCGGCGGAGATCCTGAAGAAACTGGGCATTACGCCGGAAGAGCATGCAATTCACCTGCAGGAGGCACGCGAGAAGCGATCCGAGGATGAGTGGGCGCTGCTCGAAAAGATCTTTGGCGGGCGGCGCGATGAGCCGTTGCTGAAAGGAGCTAAGGTGCCGCCACCGGAGCCGTTGAGTGCCGACGAAATCGTCGGAGAGCAGGTGGCTACCGTGGCGGAGAACAATGATGATGCCTTATGCTTGGCGGCACAAGGTTTGCCCAAATCTGGTGCGACTGATGATGTCGACGCGGCTAAGCAGCCGGCATGAGACCCCTTTTTTAAAATCGCCCCTACGGGGGCGATTTTTCTAGGTTCCTAGCTTGTGGAAGTGAGGAGCTTTAGGTATGGGGAGCCTAGTTGGTTATACGCCGGGGGAGAAACTTTTGAGCTTGCGGCGGTGTTCTTTGTAGCAGGGGTCGTGAGCGCCGACTTCTTGCCAGAAAGCATCAGAGTGATCCATGTGATTAAGGTGGGCAAGCTCATGCAAGATGACGTAATCGCGGAGGATTTCGGGGACTTGCATCAAGCCAATATTGAGCGAGATAGTGCGATTAGACGAACAACTTCCCCACCTGGTGGCAGCGTGGCTAAGGCGACATTTGTCGTAGTTGTAGCCGTAGAGTTTGGCGTAATATTCAAGTCGGTAAGGCAGGTACTCCTTGGCCTTTTTCATGAGGATTTTTTTCTTGGCATCGCGAGCGCGCTGAGTGTCGGGATTGCTTAGAGGGATCTTAGCCTTGATGAGATCACGATTAATCTTCAAGAAGCGCTTGACTAGAAAGTCGCTAGTGTGTTGTGGGACGGACATTTGGAGCCGCCCAGATGGTGACACTGAAAACCGCACGCTCTTGGAGAGCGGGTTTTTACGGACGATAACTTCGCCAAATTCTGGATCGTTGATTATCATAAGTATTGTGAAATTAAAATAGCACAGCAAAATGCTGGGATGCTATTTTAACGTTTTTATTACAG
>CAMNUC010000046.1 GCA_946560015.1 uncultured Candidatus Saccharibacteria bacterium
TTAAGTTAGTATAGCGTCTAGCCCGTTGAGTAGAATTGGTGCAAATTTTATTCCGATATAACCAAAGAGTAGCGACAGACTAGCCACGAGCGCTGCGCGAACCATTGAAGGAGTGAAACCGACAATTAAGACAAACCCTCCAACCATAAGGAGTGAGAAAAGCATTCCGGCAAATTTAGAAATTCTGCCGAAAAGTTTCTTGGCGGCGCCAGTGAGAATCTCGAGGTGTGCACCAGATGCCACAACTACGTGTGTCATACCAACAGCACGCAAGGCTTCAGAAAAGTCTGTAGAAAGACCGGATTTCATCCCCATGAGGTAACTTAAACCAAGATCTACTTCTGGCGATGGGATAAATTGTTTGACTAAATTTGCAAACCAACGCTTAAAACGTGCGAAAACATCACCAGATTCAGTACGCTCAAGATGGAGAAGTTTGGGGCGAGACATCTTGCCGGCAAAAGTACCAAATCCTTCACTAAATTTACCTTCAAGCCAGACAACATCGGAACGCTCTAGGGGAGTTTTGCTAGAAATAGTGACATAGAGAGTGCCGGGAAGAGAGGTAAACTCGTTTTGGCGCTCCGTGGTATTACTAGGGTTCTGAATAGTTTTTGAAGTGATAGGTTGAGGCGTGTTTTCGGTTGTATCAAGTATATTCTTATGTATATTTAAGTCCTGGAGGCGGAGAACGGTGGTGGACTGGCTATCATCGGGGTCTTCACTAATTTTGCCAGAAATAATAACGGTTTGGTCGTAAAAAGATTGCAAGAGTGCTTGATCGGGGAGGCTGCGGCTGGCACAAAAATTGCCGAGGATAACTGCGGCAAGAAAAACTATGGCGGTGGTGAATTTTGAGGTAAATTTGAAACAACAAATGATAATCACAACTGAGATAACACACCACACAGACTGAGTAGCAAAGCCAGGTTCGCTGAATACCGCTAGGGCGATGCCGGCGATACTTCCCCAGATGGCAGCATAGAAGCCATGCGAGGCATGAATGGGGCAAAATAGTTTCTGAAACATGCTCCCGAGTGTAGCATATTTAGAGCCAGAGATACAAGCACTAGCAAGTTATTTTGTGGGGTTTAGTTATTTTGTGGGGCGTGAAGAGTATCACGATAAGCGTTAATACCAGCACGTAAACCGGCGCCAAGGCTTCTGGCAAGCTTGCGGAAGGGGCGGGTAAGGGTCTGTTGAAGAATACTGGCGCGAGACTGCATGGCGCGGAGCATTTTTTCGCGAGTGGTAGGGTCGGTAATAAATGGTGTCGTTTCGTCAATCATTGTGACACCAAGCGACCAAATTGTGGAGGGCGTCATTTCGTCAATCATGGCTGAGGGGGCGAGCTCACCAAGGGTGGGGGCAGGCGCAGTAAGCTCAGCTTGAAGATTAGTTCGAGCCACATGAGCTTGGCGCAACGGAACAAGCTGAGACATTTCGACATTAAGCTTGGTAGCGAGTTCATCAATAATGTCCTGTGAAGAGTGTGGATCGTTTAATACATCTTGAGCTTGTGCCAGAGTGTTGAGTAGGATCTCTTGGCTAGCCAAGGTGTATTTATTGAGGTCTAGCTCGGAGATAGTAGTCAGAACTTCACTAAGACGGTTAAAGTTGGAGGCGTAGTTAGGGTTGGTGGTTTGAGACTCAGTTTTGACAGGACTTGAGACTGGTTGCGATGGAACATACTGGCGGTGTTCAATAGCGGGAGTAAGATTTGGAACTCCCGTAAAGATAGATGCGGTGGATTCAGGAATAAACTTTGGGGCTTTTTTATGTGAAAAGAGTGATTTTTTCTTATGAGGCTTTTTAACGGCGCTAGAATGCCTAGATTCACGAAGCATTTCTTGTAAAACGGCGCCATGATAGAAAAGTTCATCAAGTTCATCGTCACTAAGAGTAGATTCGTCATGCTCTTCTAGACCGTCAAAAGCCGTCAAGAGACCACTTGCTGCATCACAAATCTCAGACAATGGTGCTAGCGGGTTGGAGAGGATTTTTTCGGCTTGGCGAATAGCTTTTTCAAGCTCAGTAAAACCGGTATCATAGTCGTCAGCACTGAGCTTACGAATATCCATGATAGCATCGCTTAGGGCGCGGCGAGCGGCATCTTGCTCATTGGTAAAAGGCAAGACAGGCTGTGGAGCGGGCTGGAACACAGTAGGTCGAGGTGGAGCTGGGGCAATGCTAGGAGTTGTAGCAGCGGGAGTAACAGGATCGGTCTTAGGAGGTTGGAAAAGCCGGTCTTGAGGAGTTACTTGAGTGGTTTGGATGTCTTGGTTTGTCTGGCTTTCTGGTATTTCTTGATCTTCTTGAGAAGCAGCAAGTTCGGAGAGGATTTCGGCTTCGTCGGTGGCGTCATCAGTGAGTTCGATAGGTTCTGGAAGCTTAGTGTGCTTCTTAGGATGTTTGACAGGCTTTGATACTGAGGCAAGAGTTTGCTCGGCAAGAGAATCTTCGGGTAAGAGGGTTGATGGCGAATCGAGTGCGGCGGGCGCAGCAATTGACATTGAGCCAAGCTCATCCTCATCTGGCATAGGGGCAGGCTCGAGAGCGGACTGAGCTGCTAGGAAACTGGCTTGGAGAGCCGATAGGTCATTGCTTTTGGTGAGTTTTTTTCGCTTAATAATCTTGCTTAATTCCGGCATGATGGGTTCCACGGGGCTATAGAATTTGCAACCTTTGACGGAGAATTTTTTGATGGTGCCAGATACACCAGCTATAACTGCGCTGCGTTCTGAACCATAATCACCACCATCAATGTTTACTTCAAGCATGGTATCAGGGCTTTCCATAATACGAAAAGTTTCACTTCGAGTAGCAAGGATCTGAGCATGGTTAATATCGATGATCCCCTTGCTGAGCGCCACACCGATAGCGCCGCGGATATACGCTGCACCAACAGACCAAGCGCCGTAGCCAGCAGCTTCTAGAGCAATACCAGCTTCTTCGTCAGCAGTGATGCAGGCGCCGTCTTGAATATTGATAATAGGAGCGCTTGGATCATAAGCACGGACACCACTAGATAAGCAAATGCCATCACGGGCAAAAATTTGTCCAGCAAAATCAATGGTAAGACCATAAGCCACGCCAAGATTAGGCGAGATAAGGATACCGTAGCTATCAGGAGCAAAAAGACTAATTCCGTCGCCAACTGTAACCGATGTATAATTAGGAACACCATTGCTAATGGCACCAAAAGCACGAATGGCAACACTATTTTTGCCCATGGCGAAGACTTTGCCTTGACCAATGAGGGTTACTTCCCCACTGCGAATGTCAAGAACGCGTACGTCAGGGTGGGTATCTTCGGAGATAATACTATACCCATTAAAATCAATGGTAACATTGTAGTTAATAAGGATATTGCCTTCAATAATAATATTGTTGTCGAGGGCTATTTGGGGTTCGCGTGCCTGCAACGCTGATAGAAGTCCGTGGTAAGTTGAAACATAGCTCGCATCAAGGTCGAATGATGAGGCAATTTGGCGGCTTTGTTCATCATCCAGTAAGGGGTTGGCGAGATCTTTGGGTAGAGCCGTTTTTTTACCAATGCCAAACGACCGAACAGATTTTTTGGTTTTGTTCGGGGTGGTCTTGGTAGATTTTTTAGCAGATCTGGCGGAGGTACTTGACGCCTTTGCCGCTGCTCGAGCTCGTGGCATATCTGATCTCTCTTCCCTGTTTTAGGCAACACAATTCTCCCACCGTATGCCACCATGATAGCACAGATTGGGTGAAATGTCAATAACAGGTTATCTGCACTGGGCTGAGATCTATGACTCTATCCATTCATTTTGATTTTTGTTCATTCGTGAATCATATTCTATCTTTTTTGTATGAATAGTATTGCATTCTTATTTTGTCTTTGTTATACTTAAGTTATTAATAATTTAATAAATTCCGAAAGGAGGTATTTATGTCGGAATCAACTATTATAGGTAACGGCAAGGCTAGTGGGCTAATTGCATATCTGGATATGCTTGCAGAAAAGGGTCGTGTCCCTTTACCAACGATCTCAAACTTAAAAACAGCCTTCAAAGCTGTAATGATAAAAGTGGATGGTGACGAATGGCATGACACTGACATTAGAGAGATGGATGTGGCTGATTATCTATCCCGCTTCCAGACTTTGACTATGGGAACTTATAATCAAGCGAGCTACAATACATACAGATCTAGAATTGATCGAGCCGTTGAATGGTACTTAACCTTTTTGAATACTCCTGGGTGGTTTCCTACCATCAAACAGCCTCGTACGAAGAAAACACCTAAGGCAAAACCCGTTAAAAACCGCATCGAAGAGAAGAGTCTAGCAGACATTTCGGAAGGCGAGGTGGTGGACTCTGAAGCCAGTAGCGCTATCTCTGAGACGTTGAACCAACCCGTCGCTTCTAAGCTTATGGGGTTCCCGTTCCCATTGGAAGACGGAACTATAGCTACTCTATATTTGCCACCGTCTATTAGCGAAGACGACTTTCGGCGATTAAAAACCTTCATTGAGGCCTTAATTATCCGAAAGGAGCCATAAGATGCGTCGCCGCAAGATAAATGGAGGTAGGATCACTCCTCATGGAATTGCTCTCGAAAGGCATGAGATGGAGACTATCTTAGTATTCACTGAATTAGGATACGATATTGAATTGATTCGCCCGTCATCTACGCCTAACGCGAAGCGTGCTGATTTCTTGATGAGCGGTCTTGAATGGGAAGCAAAATGCCCACAAGGGAGTAGCCGAAGCACCCTTGAGCATGTTTTTAAGAAAGCAATTCGGCAATCCGAAAATATTATTATTGACTTAAGACGCACTAAACTTTGCGACAAAAACGCTTTAGCCCAACTTGAGAAGCTTTGGTCTAGCTCAAAAAAGGCTAGGCGCCTGAAGGTAATAACGAAATGCAAAAAGATTATTGACTTTAAGAGATGAGTGTAGTAGAATTGAGTTAGCGAGGGCGACTCGGTGCCGAAGTACACCGGGCCAAGCCCTCTTTTTTGATTGCGATGTAACTAGGACGGGATAATATAGACATAAGTAACCATCCCCCGGCTTAGCCGGGGGCTTTACGATAGACGGGCGTAGCCCTC
>CAMNUC010000047.1 GCA_946560015.1 uncultured Candidatus Saccharibacteria bacterium
CATTACCCTACAGGAAGCTAACAAGGATATTACACTGTATGCGGTGTGGGAGAAGGCTCAATACACCTACACCATCACCTACCAGTTTGGAAATGGTTATAGCAAGTTCACATCTGATTTACCAGCCACTCAGACCATCACCACCACTGCCACTTCACAAACATTCACTATACCTACAGATAAACCAATGCTACTCATGTCCGGTGGTAACTGCTGGCAGGCGCTCTCAACTTACATTGGTGACGACACTAGAACCTATTCCCCAGGCGATACCGTCCGTCTGTATTCTAATAGCCCAACTCTCGTTCTCACTACTAAAAGTACCAGCGGTACTATGGCCTGTGGCGGGTTATGAATACAGCCACCCCATAAGATAAGACATATGCTATAATAAAACCATGTTTTATGAGGTGATGCCTACAGAAGTCTATCGCAGTGGCGGCGGTGCGCTCACCTACTCCTCCGATCTCACCCTCCAGCCAGGCCAAATCGTTCTCATTCCACTTGGTCGCAAAGTCGTCACTGGCATCATTTGGAAAAAGATACCCAAGGTCGACTTCCCCACCAAGCCCATTACCAAACTCCTCTGTCCTTTTCCTATCCCCAAACATCTCCTCAAATCCATCTCTTGGCTTTCCGAGTATTACCTTTCACCTCTTCCCCTTACCGCCAATCTCATGGTTCCCGCTGGCATTGCTGCCAAAACTGCCCTCAAATCCATCTCCCCAGAAAACAAAAATACCCCCAAAAGCCCCCTAGAGGCTTCAGAGCACGCTCTACCCCAAAAGAGCCCTAACACTAAACACAAACCAAACACTTGCCTTCCTGAGCTTTCTGATGCCTCTAGGACGCAATCCGGCACCAAACTCCCCAAAATCCCCCTCAATTCCGCCCAAAAAGTCGCCCTCAAAGAGCTTCAATCTATTAGAAGCTCAACCCGTCTCCTCCGTGGCATCACTGGCAGCGGCAAGACTAATATCTATCTCTCGCTCGCCTACGATATACTTACCAAAGGTCAATCCGTCACTTTACTCGTACCGGAAATCGCCCTCACCAGCCAACTTGTCCAGATATTTGAACGAACATTCGGTAGCCAAGTTATCCTTATGCACTCCCGCCAAACCATGTCCGAACGCCGTCGCATCTGGTTAGAAATCATCTCAAATAATTCTCCACGCATCATAATTGGCCCACGCTCTGCCTTGCTTGCACCCCTGCATAACCTCGGTCTCATTATCATCGACGAAGCTCACGAATCCGCTTATTATCAAGAAAGTCCCCCTCGCTACTCTGCTCTGCGTCTCGCCAGTTTTATCGCTAGTACTCGCAAAATCCCCTGTATCCTTGGCACTGCCACACCTAATCTAGTTGATTACCACCTCGCCAAAAATCATCACTCGCTCATTGAGCTCACCCAAAAAGCCAAAACCACCGCTATCAACCATCATATCACTATCATTGATCTCAAAAATCGTGATAATTTCACCAAAAACCGCTATTTTTCTACCCCTCTTTTGACAGCTATCGAAAAAAATATCCAAGCTAAACATCAAACGCTAATTTTTCATAATCGGCGAGGATCTGCCCCTCTTACGCTCTGCGAAAACTGTGGTTGGCAAGCTCTCTGTCCCGAATGCTTTCTACCTATGACTCTCCATACCGATAATTACACCCTCGCCTGTCATGTCTGTGGACATTCCGAAAAAGTCCCCACTAGCTGCCCTGACTGCGGACATCCGGAAGTAATTCATAAAGGTTTTGGCACCAAACTTCTGGAATCCGAACTTAAAATTATCTTCCCTACCGCCAAAATCGCCCGCTTTGACGGTGATAATACTAAAGATGACGACCTCGCCAACCTCTACAACGAGGTCAAAGCCGGAGAAATTGACATTCTCATCGGTACCCAGACTCTCGCCCGTGGGCTTGACCTCCCCCATCTCGCCACAGTTGGCATCATTCAAGCCGATGCTGGACTAGCTCTACCGGACTTCGCTAGCGAAGAACGCACCTTCGAGCTTCTCACTCAAGTAATCGGACGCGTTGGACGCGGGCATCTTGACAAGGCCGAAGTTTTTGTCCAATCTTTTCAACCTGACCATCCTGTCATTCGGACTGCTATTCAGGCAGATTACCCCAAATTTGCCGATTTTCTCCTCCATAAACGTCACGAGCAGCAAATGCCACCGTTCACTTACCTTGCCCGCCTTAGCGTCACTTATAAAACCGAACGCACTACTCTCGCCAAAATCCGCCAAGCCTACACCGTTTTATCACAAAACCGCACCCTCGGCATCTCTCCGCCTATGCCTGCTTTTCATGAACGCACTGGCCGCGGTTTTACTTGGCAAATCGTTATCAAAAGCTCTTCCCGCGAACAATTGCGTCAAGCTCTCGTTCCCTACGCTAGTACAAATGGGTTTACACTAGTACTAGACCCCCCGTCATTATTATAGTATAATATATACATGAGAAAACTAATCACCACGCCAGACCCACGTTTACGCCAAAAATCCACCAAAGTGCACGAGATCACCAATGACACTCAAGATTTAATTGCTGATATGGTTGCTGCCTCCCTCGCGTGGGAAAAAGAACACCCCTATGAAATCTCCGCCGCCATGGCCGCTCCCCAAATGGGTGAGAATCAACGCATTATCATTGTGCGCGACGACCTTGACGACAAAGAGAACCAGTCTTTCACCGCTCTCATCAATCCAGAAGTTATCCGCACCAGCGGCAAGCTTATCAAGGAACAAGAAGGTTGTCTCTCTGTACCAGAGATCTACGGGCTCGTTGAACGCCCTGAAAAAGTCAAAGTCAAAGCTCTTCTTGCCGATGGCACCGAAGTTCGCCTCAAAGCTAGTGGTTTTCTCGCCCGCACCCTTATGCACGAAATCGACCATCTCGACGGCATCCTTTTCATCGACCACATCCGCGACACCCCCAATGCCTTCTATCGCATGAGTGACCAAGGCGAGCTCATACCCGTTACCGACTACGAAGCCGCCATCAAAAACAACCCTAATCTCTTCCCCGAAGATTAACCATGGATCAAATCAATTCGCCTGCTGCTTTACCAAAGGTCATCTTCTTCGGCAATGGTCCACTTGCTGACGCGACGTTAGCCGTTCTCCGCAAACATACCAATATAATCTTCCACGCCCGCACCAAAGACGACCTTACCGAAGTCGCCCGTCTCAAGCACGAAAATCCCGATGCTTTAGGTATCTTAGCCTCATTCGGAGTCTTAATTAAACCAGATTTGCTGCAATTATTCGAACCTGAGGGTATTCTTAATCTTCACCCTTCCCTCCTTCCTCAATATCGCGGTGCCTCCCCCATCGAATCTGCCATCCTTGCTGGCGACACCGACTTTAGCTACTCCATCATGAAACTCGCCCAAGCCATGGATGCTGGCCCCATTTACCACCAAGAAACCTTCACCAACCTACCCCTAGACAAAGCCTCCATCTATCAAACCCTCGCCAAAAACGGCGCTACATGGCTAGTCAATCATTTATCCGAAGTTCGCCAACTCCAACCCACCTCACAAGATGACACCAAAGCCACCTATACCGCCAAACTCGATAAATCCCTCTCCGACCTGCGCCCCGCCGACTATTCTGCCGCCGAAATTCTCCATCAAATTATTGCTTACCAAAACTTCCCCAAGCCAAAATATGAGTTTTTCGGCAAAAAATGCATTATCCTAAAAGCACACCTTGTTGATGCTACCGCCATCGTCTGCGACCCCTCCATCATTAATAGCGTTGCTTCCCCACTCATGATCAAATGTCAAGATCGCAACTTCGTCGCCGTCGATGAGCTCCAACCAGAGGGTAAAAAGCCCATGTCCGCCAAAGCTTTCATGAACGGCTATGGCAAAGCTCACTAATTCACAAAGTAGAACAGAACCTCAAAGTGCTTACTATTTACTTTGAAACTCACAATCACTTTGAGAATTACTAGGCACTTTGAGGCTTGGCTAAGCCATACCCAAGATATTATTCCGCTCCGCAATCAGTTCTTGCTTAAATTTCTCATAGACTTGCTCTGTTACTTGACGGAAATTCGGCGCATTTACATCTAGCCATTTTGCAGCTTGACCTAAGTCAGTAATTGCATCAAATTCATTCATTTGCTCCTCTGTAAAATCTGCCCCTACTGCCTGCCCCACGCGCACCTCTAATTCTTCTTCGGCATGTTGCATGAAAGCCTGCTTCTCATCTGGCGCCATCGCACCTAACCCTACTTCCTCCATGAACTGTTCATCTATGCGCATCATTTCTCCTTTTCTATATTATAGCATAAGAAGTTCCAAAATCACAAAGAACCGCAATATCCATGTTACAATGGAAGCGTTATGGCAAGAGTTATCAAAAACAAAGAATTAACTAACACCCGTCTCGCCACCAACTACGGCGGCTGGATATATTGCACAAAATGCAATGAAAATATTGGTTATCTCTGCTACTCAACTTATGACGAAATCACCCTAGACTATCAGTGCAATTGTGGCAGTATCGGTAAAATCAAGATTAATTTTGAAGACAGTCTTGCTGGGCAAAAATGCAATTCTGATTTAATTACCATCAAAAACCGTTTTTGTTGCCCTCATGACAATCAACCACTCCTAACTATTCTAGACCAAAAAATCGCCAGCTACGGCATCAAAATCACCTGCAAAGACTGCCATAATACTTACCATAAAACAAAATAGACACCTAGGTGTCTACTCCATACTCAATCTGGTGGGCGATAGAGGAGTCGAACCTCTGACCTCGTCTACGTCAAAGACGCGCTCTAGCCAACTGAGCTAACCGCCC
>CAMNUC010000048.1 GCA_946560015.1 uncultured Candidatus Saccharibacteria bacterium
CTAAAAAGTCCAGAGATTTTATGCTATTCTTTGGCTCTTCTCTAAATCTGACAAAAAGCACTAAAGATGGTCTATTTTTCACCAAAATATGTCCTAGTTACCGAACAAGAACTCATCAGAATATGATATAATTAGAATATATGGAAAGATATGACCCACTGAAAATTGAACAAAAATGGCAAAAAATTTGGGATGAAACCGAGGCCTTTAAGGCTGGCCCAATCGATGAGGCTAAGCCTAAAATGTACCTCGCCGAGATGTTCCCGTACCCGTCCGGTGCAGGTCTTCATGTGGGCCATGTTCGCAACTTCACCATCGTTGACGTCTTAACCCGTTTCTATACTCAACAGCAAATGAACGTCCTGCGCCCATTTGGCTATGACACCTTTGGGCTACCAGCAGAGAATTACGCCATCAAAACTGGTATTTCGCCACAAGATGCCACTGAAACCAATATCAAAAACTTCCGCAAACAAGCCAAAAAACTCGGCTATGCTATCGACTGGAGCCGCGAGATTAATACCTCCAGCCCCGAATACTACAAATGGACTCAGTGGTGCTTCCTTCAGCTTTACAAAAAGGGTCTCGCCTACCAAAAAGAGTCATATCAGTGGTGGTGCCCGGTCGACCAAACCGTCCTTGCCAACGAGCAAGTTGAGAATGGTCACTGCTGGCGTTGTGGCACCGAAGTTCAGAAAAAGAGAATGAAACAATGGTTCTTCAAGATTACTGATTATGCTGATGAACTTCTTGCTGATATTGATCAACTTGACTGGCCCGAGAAGATCAAAACCATGCAGAAAAACTGGATCGGTCGCAGCGAAGGCGCTGAGGTTGTGTTTGGCGTAGATCAAGATGGTGATGACAAAGGCGACGAGCCCAAGATTACTGTATTTACTACTCGGCCAGATACGATTTTTGGCGCCACATTCCTTGTTTTAGCTCCAGAGCACCCTCTAATTGAAGATTTGGTCAACGATAATACTCGCGAAGCTGTCAATAAATACTGCCAAACTGCCCTCAAAAAGTCCGAAATCGAGCGCCAAGAAAACAAAGACAAAACCGGTGTCTATACTGGTAGCGACGCCATTAACCCTGCCACCGGCGAGAAAATCCCTATCTGGGTCGCTGATTACGTCCTCAGCGGTTATGGTACTGGTGCTATCATGGCGGTACCAGCTCACGATGAACGTGATTTCGAGTTCGCCGAAAAATTCAACTTGCCAGTCAAAGTTGTCGTCGAGAAGCCAGAAAACAGCACCGATGATGACAAATGTTATCATGGCGAAGGTATTTTGGTTAATTCCGCCCAGTTCAACGATACTCGTAGCGAAGATGCCCGCGAGCAAATCGTGGCTTGGCTTGAGGAGCGTGCCTTAGGACACAAGAAAGTCACTTACAAAATGCGTGATTGGCTAATCTCTCGTCAGCGTTACTGGGGCTGTCCAATTCCTATAGCTTATGACAAAGACGGCAACGCCCATCCGATCCCTGAAGACCAATTACCTGTTATGCACCCTGAGGTCAAAGATTACCAACCCGACGAATCTGGCCGCTCCCCGCTCGCCAAAGCTAAAGATTGGCTCAAAGTCACCATCGACGGCGAAGAAATGACCCGCGAGACCGACACCCTCGACGGCTACGCCTGTTCTAGTTGGTACCTTTGGCGCTACGTCAGCCCACACGACAATGAAGCAGCCTGGGATCCCGAAGCTATCAAATACTGGGCACCCACCGATATCTACGTCGGCGGCGACCACGCCGTGGCGCACTTACTCTATGTTCGCTTCTGGTGCAAATTCTTCGCCGATCAAGGCTACCTGCCTTTCCGCGAACCCGTCAAGAAACTCCTCTATAATGGCTACATTAACGCTCCCGACGGCAAAAAAATGAGCAAAAGCAAGGGCAATGTCATCGACCCGCTTGAGGTAATCGATAGTGGATATGGTGCTGATACTCTGCGCACTTACGAAATGTTCATCGGCCCATATGACCAAGATGCCGCCTGGAATACCGAAGCCATTGGCGGAGTTTATCGCTTCTTGAATCGCTGCTGGACTTTGTGTACTGGTGGGATTACGGGCGCAGAGGCTAATCAACAGCCTGCCACACAAACTTTGCGCCACAAAACCATCAAAAAAGTCACTGAAGATATCCATCGCCATAGTTTCAATACAGCTGTTGCTGCCCTCATGGAGTACGTCAACGAGCTCTATAAGCTTGGTGCTACCGAAGACGATAAGGTCGCCCTCGCCAAGATGATCAAACCTTTCGCTCCGCATCTCGGCTCAGAATTGCTCGAACGGCTCAGCTCCAATGATGAATGGCCTCGTTGGGATAACACCTATCTTGCAGACGCAGAAGTTGAATTGGTTGTCCAGGTCAATGGCAAACTTCGCGCTCGCATCATGATCGATGCTGACCTAATCTCCGACGAAGAAAAGCTCAAAGAGCTTGCCCTCGCCGAAGAAAACGTCAGACGCTTTACCGGCGGCAAAGAAATTCGCAAGATCATCATCCCCAAGGGCGCTAAGCTCATTAATATCGTAGCCGCATAACCCATGAAAAAGCCTCCCCGTAGGGAGGCTTTAGAGACCATTACTATTGCTAAGACAATGAAGCTGTCAGTACTATGCAGCGCTATGAGTAAAACACCCAAGAAGCACCTTAGCGCAGCATCATCGTCCGCATTTCGTCCAATGTCCGCACATAGTCGGCGTAGAAGTATTCGGCCGCATTGGCCAGGTCGCCATAGTAGCGTGCCAGCTGTCGGTCAGTGTAACGCTGCTGCAGAGCATAGGGTGTGGTGGTTTCGTTGCGGAAGTTCCACATCTCATCCACCAGATTCTCCACCCGCCAGTCGTCAAGTAGTGTATCGCCATAGATCAGCAGCTGCGTCACACTATCCTGGTCATACCGTTTGGCGTTACTGGGGTCAATGATCTTCAGTGCTTCACGTACCTCATTGCCGTTCAGGATCTCCTCCAGATAATATTTTACATACTTCTGCAGAGTGGAGTTACTCTGGTACTCAGCCGTGGTCCGGATGTAGCTGAGCGCCTGTGTAGCATCCATGTTGTCATGGGTAATCTTGTAGCATGTGTTACTACTCAGGCATCCCCAGATCGTCACCCTCTGATTGTTATCAAGGTAGGTATCCAGGGCGGCCACCTTGTTGGCGTCGCGCAGCTTAGACATACTGGCCGACAAATTATATATCGGCATGCAGTGGTCCAGTAGCAGCGACAGCTTGGTCGAATTGCTGTAGGCGTAGGTCTGCACATAGCAGCCCAGCCCGCGATCGTAGTAGTAATCATCTTCTACCATGATGACATCGCCGAGATTCTGGCTCAGGAAGATGCCTTTCTCCGGCAGCACAGACTGCTGAGCCGCAGAGAGACCGGTGTTGGAGGTGAACGCCAGCGCGGGGATACTGAGAAGCCCCAGCATCATGACGACCGCCAGGAACAGGGAAGCAGCGCGAGGGAAAGTTTTAGTAGTTTTCTTCATGACAAACACCCTTTCTTCAAAATCATAATGGCCGTAAGGAACAGAAGATATGGCAAGCATACCTTGCTCTAAGTATATCACGTATTGCTAAAATAGTCAATGTATAGTATAGCTAATGTTCTACACTAGGCTTAGCCTTCTTAAAATTTGTCATAGTTAGTATTGAACACAACTACTTGGCATAAAATGCTTGACTTTATCGAGAATGTATGCTATAATGGAAGTGTAAGTCTTTTTGCTTAGGCTTAAGTAGCTTTTAGGAAAGTTGGTGAAAAACTCAATCTCGCACTTGTCTCAATCCGTAGTATAACCCGTACGCAATCGTATCAGAGAAAGGAGAACAACATGAAAGAATATGCATTCACAATTCTGATGATCGCTGCTATGATCACGCTGGTGGCAGTCGCTGCTGGCACTATCGTCTACCTTCGCGCGACCCGCGGTGCACACAGCCTCACTTTTCAGCTGTCGCGCATCGGTATCGTCTGGGGTACATTGATCATCTTACTTCTGCTGGTGGGGCTCTTCGGCTTCACTGTCAAAGAATGGACAGTAGCTAGTCTGAGCGATGTTGCTGGTTGGTTTAAAGAACGCGACCTTTTCCATTACACCCTGTACTGGATGCAGAACAATCGTCTCATCTCCTCAGCTCTCTTATGGGGGGGGGTTGCTCTACTTATCTGCGGTACGCGTTACCTCGGCGTCAGTACGCTCTCGGTGAACATTATCATCGCGATGCTGCATGTCTGGGTTTCGTATCTAATCTGGCAACACCCTGTCTGGCCTTTCATCAAGGCTGTCGCCTTTGCAATCATTCTCATCTGCTATGAAGGTGATGTAGGCTTCCAGACGCTAGGCGATCGCACATCGAATCCTGCTAAGATCGACGCTCCGCCGGCAGAACCTACCGATAGCGGTAGCGATGATGACGGTACAGCTGCCCGCCGCGCTCCAATCGAGATTATCGGCGATATGGTCGCCGAGTGTGCCGAAACTATCTCGCACACCACCAATTAACCTTTACCCCACGCCCTCGGCCGAAGCCGAGGGCTATTTTTGTTACCAGAAAACCCCCGGATTGTCCGGGGGTTCCGTTAAGTTCCACATTTAA
>CAMNUC010000049.1 GCA_946560015.1 uncultured Candidatus Saccharibacteria bacterium
AATCATCCCCATACTGCCTCTTATAGAATTTACACATCTCAAGCCCCATGTGGCATTCGATGCCGGTCTCCGGATCGAACTCGGAGTAACAGTTACCACCGATGTGAGGACGTTTATCGACGAGGAGGACTTTTTTACCGAGGACGTTCGTAATACGCTCGGCCATAGTGAGGCCAAAGAGACCAGCACCGATAATGAGGACATTAGGAGTATGCGCACCGAACGAATCGGAACTTGCTTTCTTCATTTTCTCATCATTCATAAGTAACCCTTTCTTAATTCCATAAGTTCTCGTAGGCTTTGGCGACGACTTCTGGACTACCTTCGGCTTGAATTTGACCATCTTCAATTAGAATGGCGCGGTCGCAGAATTTGCGGACATTATACATGTCATGAGTAACGAGAATAACAGTTTGGCCGCCTTTGAGGCTGGCGAAATAATCATTACATTTTTGCTGGAACTCGGCGTCGCCGACGGCGAGGACTTCGTCAAGAATGAGAATATCGCCACGAGCACGGATAGCTATAGAGAAGGCAAGGCGAACTTGCATACCAGAGGAGTAATTCTTGAGTTTGGCATCCATGAACTGCTCAAGCTCTGCGAACTGGACAATTTCTTGATACATGTCGTCCATTTCTTTGCGAGAGAAACCGAGTAGTGCGCCATTGAGATAGACATTCTCGCGGCCGGTGAGTTCAGGGTTGAAGCCGACGCCCAGCTCGATAAATGGGACAAGGGTACCATTTACGGTGACGCTACCGGTCTCTGGATAGTAAATCTGAGCGAGAATCTTGAGAAGAGTGGATTTGCCGGAGCCATTGCGTCCGACGATGCCAATAAACTCACCTTTGTGGACGTCAAAGCTGATGCCTTTAAGAACTTGGTGCTCGGTGTAACCTTTGACGCCTTTGAACCAGTTAAGAATAGCTTGCTTAAGACCAGAAGCGCGTTCGGTGGGTAGGCGGAAGCTTTTGTGGACGTTGCTGACTTGAATCATAATAGGAGCGAGCTGCGAGGCTGTGGTGGCAGAACTGGGTTTGGCGCTGGAGTTTTCCACAGGTTGTTCTGAGTTTTCCACAGTTTTGGGGTTTTCTATTGACTTTTTGCGTGAAGTGTGATATAATGAAAGGTTAGGGTGTTTTTTCTTGGACATTAGACCTCCTCGGCGAAGCGTTTAGACTTTTGACGGAAGAAGAGGGCGGCAAGAAGTAGTACAAGAAAGACAAAAAGGATTGGAAAGAGACAAAGTGGCCAGCTGACAATACTCCAAGTAGTAACGGTGACATCCGTGATGAGACAGTAGCGGACGTCCTGAATGACTTGGGCAATGGGATTGATGAGGATGAGGTTACTGGCAAAAGTACCGAGAGTACCGCCAGCTTCGAGTACCATGCTGATTGGATAGATGATGGGGATGGCGTAGAAAAGTGCCTGGACGAGGACATCCCAGATAGAAGTGACATCGCGATATTTGACATTGATAGCGCCGAGCAAAAAGGAGATACCAAGAGCAAAAGCATAGAGTTCAACGACGAGGACAGGCACAACAAGCCAAGACCAGCTGGGAGTGACACCGTTAAAGAGAGCGAAGATGACGATAACACAGAGATTGATGGCGAGATTGATAAGAGCAGTGGAGGTGGCGGCAACAACAACAATCCACTTTGGGAAGCTAATTTTACGAAGGAGGTCACCACGTTGGACGATGGATTGGATTCCCTGCCCAGTGCATTCGGTGAAGAAATTCCAAAGCACGGTGCCGGTCAAAAGGTAAACCGGATAGTGCGGGATATCGCTACCGAACTTGAGAAGCTTAGCGAAAACGACATAAAGAATAGCGAACATCAAGAGTGGGCGAAGCACTGCCCAAAGACATCCCAAAACTGAGCCCTGGTAACGGAGCTTAAAATCAGTTTTAACTAATTCTCCAAGCAAGATGCGATTCTTGCGGGAGAGTATGTTCGGAACACGACCCATATATTTATATCTTAACACATCCTGAATGATTTATCTAATGTTTTGCTCACAGAGGCTTAGCGCGGAGCATAGACGCCACTGAGGTTGTCTGGTATAATCAGTAATACCATGAGTAAGACGCCAAAAGTCTCAATTTTAGTTCCGATTTATAATGTCGAAAAGTACTTGCGACAATGTCTTGAGAGCATAGTAAACCAGACTCTAGAAGATATTGAGATTATTTGTTTGAATGATGGCTCGACGGATGGGTCTCTAGATATTATCAAGGAATTTGCCGCGAACGATAAACGAATTGTAGCAGTGGATAAGGAGAACTCTGGCTATGGTGATAGTATGAACCAGGGCTTAAAACTAGCAACTGGAAAATACATCGGAATCGTAGAGTCGGATGACTTTGTAGACGTAGATGCCTTTGAACGGCTATATAATTACGCTAGGGTCTATGATGCTGAGGTAGTGAGGGCGAATTATTATTTTAATAAAGCCAGTAAAGATAAGAAAAACTACTATCTTGATCCAAATGAAACTGGGCGGGTTATAGATCCTGTGCGTCATACGAGTATTTTTTATCAAGCTCCGGCGATTTGGTCGGCAATTTACAAACGCGAGTTCTTGCGAGATAACAAGATTGAGTTTTTACCGACACCAGGAGCTTCGTATCAAGATACGGGTTTTAACTTCAAGGTGTGGGCGATGGCGCATCGGGTGTATTTTACTTCGGAGGCTTTTCTGCATTACCGGATAGACAATGAGGCCTCATCAATTAATAGCCCTGGTAAGGTGCTAAATGTGTGCTATGAATATGCGGAGATTGAGCGGTATCTGAAGGAGAGAAATGTTCTGGAAGAGTTGCAGCCTATTTTGCAGGCGGCAAAGTTTGGGGCGTACTATTGGAATATTTATCGTTTGAAGGCAAAATTTTTGCCAGAGTTTTTGCAAAAAATAAAAACAGAATACCAAGAGGCACAGAGTAATGGGTGGTTAATGCGAGAATTCTTTGAGGGTAAGCCGCAATGGGAATTACTAGATTATTTATTAAAGCATTCTGTGGGGCGGACGGCTTGGCATGTACGTCTAAGCAGGATAGGATTAAAATTGCGTGAAAGTACAAAGAGATTATGGATTGGAACACACCCAACATACCAGAAGCAAAAGCTGATTTCTGAACTAATTACGGAGCTAGGTGCGGAGAATGATTTGCTGAAAACAAGACTAAAATTCTTAGAGGAGACACGGCATGACAAAGCCAAAAGTTAGCGTAGTGGTAACATCGCACAATGACGAAGAGTTTGTTGAAAAATGTCTTCGGAATATTGTGCAGCAAACGCTGGAAGATATTGAGATAATCTGCATTGATGACGTCTCACAGGATAGCACGGTGAAGATTGTGAAGGAATTGGCAAAAAAAGACAAGCGCATACGAGTTATCGTTAATGAGGAGAACCAGGGCGTGTCGGCGTCCCGGAATCGCGGAATTATGGAGGCTAGGGCTGATTATGTGATGTTTTGCGATGCGGACGATTATTACGAAACGACTACTTGTGAAGAGTTGTGGCGAGCTATTGAAAACAATAAGGCCGATTTAGCGGTAGCGGAAGTTAATGTGATTTACCATGCACATCGGGAGATGAAGGCAAGCGATGATAATTACTATGCTCTGAAGTATTACGGGAAGCAGGTTTTGACGGATGATGTGTTATACAACACGGATATTGCACCAACAAATAAAATCTTCCGGAAAACAGTAATCGAAAACAACAATATAA
>CAMNUC010000050.1 GCA_946560015.1 uncultured Candidatus Saccharibacteria bacterium
CATCAAGAAGCGCCTCAAACAAACTTTATCTGTGCTTCCCACTGGTACCTTCTATGTCGAAGAAGACGAAAAAAATCATGACGGTTTTCAATGCATCGACAATGCTCTCATGGAATATCTTAATGGAGATGTTTTAGGTGAGCGCGCCCCAGTTTTAGATGATGTTTTTGTTCCTAGCGTTCATTTTGGTGAATTTCTTGAAGGCCTCACCACTCTTGAGGAAACGCTTGGCTTAGAATTGCCGCTATTTGGCTCTTTTGCTACATCCAATTATTATGTCAGACCTAGCTTTGACTGCACCTCCATGGCTGATCGCAAGAAAATGATCGAATTCATCCGTCTCTACACGCAATTAGTTGAGTCTTGCCATGGATCACTCACCGGTAATGGCCCAGAAGGTCGCGTCAAGGCTCTGATGCTTGCCAAGAAATTAAGCATCAGCGAAGAAGAGCTATATATGAGTATCAAAGAAGCTTTCGACCCGCGTAATATCCTCAATCCCAAAGTTAAGCTTGGCGTCGATATCAAAGACACCGTGCGCCATTTACGCACTACTGCTCTTGGCGGCATTATTGGCGTCTAGACTGGCGCAGTAATGTGTCAAAAGCCACATATATCGTTAGAGCTACGCTACGGCAGTTCATCTGAAGTATGATATAATATATATTATATGAAAACTACAACTAAGAAATTATCCGATACCAGGGTGGAAGTAAAAGTCGTCCTTGACGCCGCCGATCTTAAAACCGCGCGCGAAAAAACCCTAGTCAAATTAGCAGCTAATCTCAAAGTCCAGGGCTTCCGCCAAGGTAAAGCTCCTGTCGAGATGGTGGAGAAACAAATTAGCGCAAATGATATCAATAGCGAAGTTATAGATGTTGCCGTGCGGACCACCATGCCTGAAGCATTTAATAATGTCAAACTGATGCCTATCGCCATTGAGAATGTTAGCGTTAATAAATACGTTCCTAACGAAAACGCTGAGTACATCGCTACCGCTGAAATTTTACCAGACGTTAAGCTTGGCGATTTTAAGAAACTCAAAGCCAAAATGCAATCCACTGAGCCTACCGCAAAAGAAGTTCAGGAGATTATTGATAATATTGTCAACGCTTACAGTGAAAAAGTTGTCGTCAAGCGCGCTGCTAAAGACGGTGACGAAGTAATTATCGACTTTGTAGGCAAACAAGACGGTAAAGAATTTCCTGGTGGCAGCTCTAAAGATTACCATCTCGTGCTTGGGTCTAAGACTTTCATTCCAGGATTTGAAGAGGGGATTATTGGTAAGAGCGCCGGCGATAAGTTTGACCTCAATGTCACCTTCCCTAAGAACTACCCAGAGAAGTCCCTTGCTGGCAAACCAGCCGTCTTTGAAACTCTTGTTAAGCAAGTTAATGAGATTCAAAAACCCGCCGAAGACGATGCACTCGCCCAGAAGTGTGGCAATTTCAAAACTATGGACGATCTTCGTGCTGACATTAAGAAAAATCTCGAAACCCAAAACCGTCACCGTGCCATCGAGGCTTATCGTGAAGCTCTCGTAGCTGAACTTGTCAAAGCCTCTAAAGTTTCTGCACCAGACATTTTGGTTGGCGATCAGCTTCGCTTCATCAAAGATGACATGCGCCGCAATGCTATGAGCCGCGGTTTGCAGCTTGAAGAAATGATTGAGTCTGCTGGTCAAAAATTCGAAGACTGGGAAAAGGATACTCGCAAAGTCGCCGAAGAGCGCGTCAAAGCTTCACTAGTGCTCCAAATCCTTGCCAAGGAGCAGGGAATCGAGGCTACTGATGACGAAGTCGCTGCTAAGGTTGCTGAACTCAAAGACCTTTACCAAAAGTCTAAAGAAGCCATGGAAAATCTAAAAAAGCCAGAAGTTCGTCAAGACATCAAGAATCGCTTGGTGATTGATAAAACCCTTGATTTCCTAGTTGAATCTAATCAACCCGTCGAGAAAAAGTCCGCCGCTAAGAAGTCTACACCAAAAGACAACGCTGCAAAAACTACCAAGAAACCAGCCGCTAAGAAATCCGCAAACAAATAGGCTATTTTGCAACCGCCAAAACATAAAAAGCACCCCTACTGGGGCGCTTTTGGCGGAAGGTTATCGATATTATCGTCGTGGTCTTCACTGTCATAGTCATCGCGATCACTCCCGTCGTCATTAAAGGGCGACAGTATCTCAGGGCTAGCATAGCCGAGTGCTATTACTTCTCTGAAGCTGTATTTTTTGTGGTTAACCACCCACACTATCGGCAGGCTTATGACCCACACCGCGGCAAAAGCCGTCGTCAGACCAGTGAATAGCATCACAAACGTCATTATCGCCGCCAGCAGCTTGATACCTAAGCTCGAAATCGCCGCTACAGTTAACCCCACCAGAGTGGTTCTCATCCAGTCGTCCATCGTAAAATCATAGCGATCTGACCGAATCCCGATGTGGTTATCTAGCAACCACCAAATTCCGCGGAGTGCTATCATTAGCAGTACGCAGGCTCCACTGATGATCAGTACGTTCTGTAACTCGTAGACCAGTCTTCCGAATGTGACAGATGAATCTTTGAGATAGCGCCCGATCATGTATCCCACTATGCCCGACATACAGATAAATACTGCAGCATGCGCCACGCTCAATAGTGCCGCAAAAGCTAGACTACTAATACAAAATACCGCAAAGAGCAGCGACACTGGTATACACACGACGATTACAATTGCGAAAATTAATACTAATCCGCCCAGATAGAATGCCATACCTAGAATCTTGCGCAATCCTTCCAGAACACGAGAAAACACACATATCTCCCCTTTTTTGTAATAAACCCGTTCGCACACAGATTACCTCCCAAAATCTAAAGAACTTAAACGGATTGTTTAGATCTATCATTATAATGCAGATTCTACATATTGTCAAATAAAAACCGCCCCCGAAGGGGCGGTGCGCCAGGAGAAATTAGAATTTACCCCCCTCAGTGCCATCATTGATGATAATGCTGGCATCCAGATAGCAATTCATCATGCTGCCTTTAATCATCTCTTCTGCCTCCAATACATACTGCTCAATAAAATTTGTCACAAGCGTAGTGACTTCTTTGGCATTGAGCGCCCGCTTTACGGTACCGTCATACCTAGTCAAGACCGGGCGTACCGCGGTACTGATGGCTAACTTAACGCTGAGGTCGTAAGTGTGCGGATTCTGATAAAGCAAGTAGCTCATGCTGATCCGGCAATAATGATTCTCAAATTGCCGACCTTTCTTTCTTTGCTCCTTCTTCTCACGCGTGGCCCTATCGCCACGGTTGCCATGATACATCAGGTGCTTAAAGTCATGCAAGAGGCGCACCAGCGGGTGCTGCGTCAGTTCATCGTTGGATAGCATACGCTTAAACCCATGGATTATAATTTGTTCATACTCCATCGGTGGCAGTAAGCTCATTTTTGCCAACAGCTTGTCCAGTTGTGCTTCGACCGTGAGTACCGGCTCAATCGTAAGCTGGCTCAGATCTTGTAGGTCTTCCGGAAGGATGAAATTATCAGGGGTAGTATCTGGCATAAATCTGCTCTCCTTTGCAAAATAGGTACAAGGGTACAAAACAGCTTTTACGGCACCCTATCCCTCCATTATAGCACAGATAGCTTATTTTGTCAATACAAATTACGCTTTTCTGCCAAAATCTCTGTTAGCTAAACAAACATATTGCACTATAGGCAGAATAAAATAACCCTCGAGGTT
>CAMNUC010000051.1 GCA_946560015.1 uncultured Candidatus Saccharibacteria bacterium
GTTGTTTCTTGGCTTCTTTGCCGGTCATAATTCCCTTGCTGGTACTGATAAGTACGATACCGCGACCACTTTTGATAACGGGGATTTCTTCGGCGCCAGCATAGATGCGGCGGCCTGGCTTAGAAACCTTGGTAATCTCAGTGATGCGAGCTGGAGTACCCTCTTCGCAAATGGTAACGTGAAGTGTACCGCGCGGCTTTCCATCTTCGACTTCGTAGTCGGCTACGTAGCCAGCTTTCTTGAGACCTTCGGTGACAGCGACTTTAAGTTTGCTCGTAGGGACGCGAATTTCAGTTTTGCCAACCATAATGGCGTTACGAATACGAGTGATGAGGTCGGCGATTTGGTCAGTTGATTGTAATGACATATTCTATATCTCCTTTCCTATTCCTACCAGCTACTCTTGGTTACGCCGGGGATTTCACCTTTGGAGGCTTTTTCGCGGAAGTTAATGCGACTTAAACCGAAGTAACGCATATAACCACGTGGTCGACCATCCAACATATCGCGATTTTTAAGACGAGTAGGGCTAGCGTTGCGAGGCAATTTTTGTAGACCCTCGAGATCGCCGGCAGCCTTTAGTTCGGCGCGCTTAGCCTTGTACTTTTCGTTCATTTTGCGCCGTTTTTCGTCGCGGAGAACTGCTGATTTTTTCGCCATATTATTTATTCTCCTTTTCAAACGGCATGCCAAAGGCTTCTAACAACTTAGTGCTCCCTTCTTTTGAACCATTTTTAATAATAAATGTAATTTCTAGGCCGTGTAGGACGCTGGCGTCTTCGAAAGTAATTTCGGGGAAGACGGTCTGTTCTTTAAGGCCAACGCTGTAATTTCCTTGTTTGTCGAAAGCTTTACGAGGGACACCGTGAAAATCGCGGACGTGTGGTAAAGCGATATTAATGAAGCGGTCAACAAATTCGTACATTTTATCGTTGCGAAGTGTAGTAAGGTAGCCAACTGGTGCGCCCATACCCTTGCGGATTTTGAATCCAGCGATAGATTTCTTAGCTAGACGACTGGTGGTGGCTTGGCCAGAAATCTTAGTTAAAGTAAGTTCGACGGTCTCGGTGAAACGTTTGTCTTCACGTTTTTTGCCAACGCCACTGGAAATTACGACTTTTTCAAGTTTTGGTACTTGATTGATGTTTTTAAGACCAAGCTCTTTTTGCAGATTTTTTGCAATTTCATCATTGTAGAGCTTTTTGAGTCTTGGTGTAGCTTTGGTTGCCATTACTTATCCTCCTTTTTGAGGTTAGAAAAGTCAATACCCATATGGATAGCTTTCTTACCGCCTTTAGGATTATATTGCGTAGCGCGCAAATGTCGTTCGCGGACTTCAATGTCTTTGAGGAACGCTTTGCCAGCTTTTTTATCTACTCTAACGATACTAGCTAATTCGCCTTTGTGATCGCCAGCGATAACTCTGACGCGATCGCCAACTTTGAGACATTTACTCATTATAGTACCTCCGGCGCAAGGCTAATAATTTTGTTGAAGCCAAGGTCACGCAGTTCGCGGGGGACTGGCCCGAAAACGCGGGTGCCTTTTGGTGTTTTGTCGTCGTTAACTAGGACGGCAGCGTTGTCGTCGAATTTGATGGTAGAACCATCGGGACGACGAATTTGTTGTCGAGTACGAACAATGACGGCACGGACGACGGCCTTCTTCTTAACGCCACCAGTAGGGCTAGCGTCTTTGACGCTGCAGGTAACAATATCACCTACACGAGCATACCTTGCTCTAGTGCCACCGAGGACCCGGATTACACCAAGTTCTTTGGCGCCGCTATTGTCCGCGACTTTTAATCTAGTTTCCTGTTGAATCATTTATGCTTCCTCTCCAGCTTCAGCTTGTGGACCGAGCACGTCATCTTTGAGCTCCACGGTGCCGTGAGATTTCTCAAGTACTTTGACAAGCTTATAGCTTTTAGTCTTTGAGTATGGACGGCAGGCGGCGATTTCGACCTTGTCGCCGAGTCCGGCTTCGTTATTCTCGTCGTGAGCAGTGTACTTACGAGTTTTAGTATATTGCTTGCGATAGAGTGGATGAGTTTCACGACTGGCGATCGAGACGGTGATGGTCTTATCGCGTTTCGTGGAGGTTACGATACCTTGTAATTCTCCTGCCATTTAGAACTCCTCTTTCTTAATAATTTTTACACGTACTGGAAGTTTGTGACCAGCAAGACGGAAAGCCTCTTTGGCTTGCTCCTCAGTAACGTCGGCGATTTCGAACATGACGGTGCCAGCCTTGACTTTGGCAACGTAGAACTGTGGTTCACCTTTACCGCTACCCATTTTAACGTCAAGTGGTTTCTTGGTAACTGGAGTATGCGGGAAAATGCGAATCCAGATTTTACCGCCACGTTTAACGTAACGAGTAATGGCTTGACGAGCAGCCTCAATCTGGCGGCTGGTGATGCGTTCGTTGTCGAGCGACATTAGACCCCATTCGCCGAACGCTACGGTATTGCAGCGGCTGGCAGTGCCACGGTTTTTACCCTTACGAACCTTGCGGTGTGCATCTCTTCTTGGTGTTAGAATAGCCATATTATTTCTCCCCCTTATAAATCCAAACTTTAACGCCAACGATACCTGCTACGGTTGGAGCGTGGCAGACATAGAAGTCTACATCAGCACGCAAAGTATGTAGAGGTACGGAACCTTCGATGAACTTTTCGCGACGGCTCATTTCGGCGCCGTTAAGACGACCGCTGACTTCGACGCGAATACCTTTGGCGCCGGCGTTCATGGTTGATTGACAAGCCATTTTGACAGCGCGACGGAAGTTCATACGTTTGCCAAGTTGAAAGCCGATGTTTTCAGCAACAAGTTTGGCGCTAAGCTCTGGTTTGCGAACTTCTTCGACGTTAATGCGGATTGGACCTTTGACAAATTTTTCGAGTTCTTTTTTGAGCTCATTGATGCCGGACCCTTGTTTACCAATCACGGCACCTGCCTTAGCGGTCAGGATGGTGATAGTAGTGAGATTGGCACTGCGCTCGATATCGATGTGTGCAATCGTTGGGCGGCTACTGTAACGTTTCTCAATAGTCTCGCGGATTTTGGTATCCTCAATTAGCCAGTGACGAAAGTCAGCCTTGCGAGTAAACCACTTGGATGACCAGTCTTTGCTAATCTGGAGACGATAAGAAACTGGGTTGACCTTTTGTCCCATTACTTACCTTCCTTTTCTGCAGCCTTAGGGGCTGCTTTCTTTACTTTTTCTTCGCCGGCAACTTCTACAAAGATGTTGCTAGAAATCTTTTCAAAAGGCAGGGCGCGACCAC
>CAMNUC010000052.1 GCA_946560015.1 uncultured Candidatus Saccharibacteria bacterium
CACGAATATCTTATTCTTGATATATGGTTTAGTGGGGGATTTTGGTTTAGCAATTATCTTATTTACGGTTCTTGTAAAGATTTGTTTGTGGCCGTTGGTGAAGCGTCAATTACATCAGACGCGTCTGATGCGCAAGATTCAGCCGCAACTTGCAGAGATTAAGAAAAACTGCAATGGTAATCGTCAATTAGAATCTTTACAGATGATGGATTTGTATAAACGCAACAATATTAAGCCATTTCGTTCAATGTTGACCTTGATTATCCAGTTGCCGATCTTTATTGCGCTTTATACTGCTGTAAGAGTAATGGTGTTACCGACACCGAGCGATAATCTATCAATTCGTGCTTATGCACCAGTGGCGCAAATGGAACGCATTCAAGATGTAGTTGGTAAACAAGAGGCTTTTCTAAATCAAGACCAAAATGCTGAGGAGAAGCAATCTTACGACTTTCACCCAACTTTGTTTGGTTTAGTGGACTTAGATACTAAGGCTGGGTTAGGTTCGATAAGTGCTGGGATTATTTTGGTCTTTGCTATTGCGTCGGCATTTTCTCAGTATTGGATTTCACGACAACAGATGCCATCCAACAAAAAGAAACGAAAAACATTCCGTCAAATTATGGCGGAGGCTGCCGAGGGCAAAGAGCCTGATCAGACCGAGCTTAATCAAATAGTTTCTGGGCAGATGTCGTATATGATGCCAGTTATGATGTTACTTTTGATGATTAACTTGCCTGGTGCACTAGTCTTTTATTATCTGATTAGCAATCTTATGACGGGCGTGCAACAGAAATATATTTTGAGCAAGAGTGAAGAAGAGATGGAAATCTCAGCTGATAAGAAGATTATCAGGGAGTTAAATAAAATTGAGGAAGCTCAGGTCGTAGACGATACGAGCAATCGTTGGATGAAAAATAAAAACTCCTCTAAAAATGAATCTAGAAAAGCTGGCGTAAAGATTACACGTATTTCCGCGAAGAGTCGTAAGGGTCATAAGAAGAAAAGGAGTTAAAGACTATGAATAAAGATGAATCAATTCGTTTTGCCACAAAATATCTAGAAGACTTACTGTCATTTTTCGGGGTTAATGTGGCGGTGGATTCAACTTTGGATGATGAGGTGATTCAGCTTGCCATTCCTTCCACTTCGATGAACTCACTTTTGATCGGTAAAGAAGCGAATAATTTGCGCGCTTTGCAGCATATAGTTTCGATGGCCTTAACAAGTCGTGAGGCGGAGCTAACTCGAGTTAACGTTGATGTGGCGGATTATAAACGTCAGAGAGCAGACAGGTTGTCTGAGCAGGCAGAAAAATGGATTCATGAGGTCCGTGCGACTGGCAAAACGAAGATTCTAAACCTTAATGCTGCTGATCGACGTATTGTGCACAAAGTAGCTCAGGATTATTCTGATATAAAAACTCATTCCGAGGGAGAAGGCCGAGAACGCCAATTGTATTTGGAAAAGGTCATAGACTAAATATTTCTGCCACTCTCAGATAAGCGCAGGATGGTATAATAATAACCAAATTAGTTTAAGGGAGAAGTGTCAACCAGATTTAAAATATTACCCTATACGGGTAATGTTTTTTATGCTGCATCACCACTGAATCCAAGAAGGATGATAATATCAGTTTCTCCAGGGTCAATATCACTTGGTAGCTCATCACCAGATTTTACACTAATACCGTAGCGCTCAGCTAGCGCGGTCGTGGTAGCAGGGAAGTCTTGTCCAACTACGTAAACGCAATACTTTGATGTGCAACTACCAGTGGTTGTATCACCAATGCTCACTACATCGTATCCATCATCCTGCAATCGGCTGCGCTCTGCTCCTGCTACACCATATTGACCACTAGCGTTATAGATTGCGATACGAGCATGTTCGCGTGCGGTTGGGTTACTACTAAACATTTCTGCGACGTATTCTTGGATCTTTGTGTAATTATTTACACCAGCGGAGGGGATTACATAGGAAACATTATTAATTGTATCAGTTGTCATATAAAATGTATTGGTTTCATAATCCACCAATGGTACTTGCCGGATATTGGCGACATTAAAGTCAGTTAAGACGCGTACACCAGCCTTGATATTATCTGTCGAGAAATTGGAGCGGAAGTTATCACCAAGGATATTGAGAATATTAAGCGCCTCACCAGCACCAATACCGTTTTGCATCACTTTACTAATGATTGCCTCGACAATCTTTTGTTGTGTATTGCCACGCGTGAAGTCACCACCTTGAGTGCCATGACGAGCGCGAGCTAAACCGAGTGCCTGCTCGCCATTGACTTGTATAGGTACGCCAGCCTGCGCAACAGCGCCGGTGTAGTCATAATCGGCAATGTTCTCATCCAATGTAACCGTAATTCCACCAATAGTATCGATAATGTCAATCAAGGAAGCCCAGTTGATATGTGCGTAGTATTGGAATTTGATGCCCAATACGTCACCAACTTGCTTCATGAGTGCTTCAGCTCCAGCCTGCTCATTAGTACCATCTTGATTATTGCACCAAAATACCTCATTAATTTTCCCAACCGAGCAAGCCATCGGTACTTTTAGATCGCGGGGAAGACTAAGTAGGGCCACATCTTTAGTTTTTTGATCTAAGCTTGCAACCATAATTGAATCAGTTAGTTGAGCACCATCGTGTGTTCCATGAGCGGTGTCGCCATTCATGTTATATCCCTCAGTACCAAAAATGAGTACATTGGTGCGACCATTCTGATCTTCTGCAAAAGGCACCTCATCCGATACTACCGACACGATAGCATCCCAGAGACCAGACTTGCCGCCAGTTAGACGCGAAATCAGCTCGTCGCCCCACTTATAGACAACTCCACCACCAATGACTAGTAGGCATATAAAAGCAATGGTGATGTTGCGTGCAAGATGGCGCTTCTTATGGTGAGGTCGCTTTGCTCGTGTTGGCGGATCTGGTTGTTCTATGTCGTCATCTGAGCCTTGGTTGAGAAAGTCAGATTGACCATCTTCGCCCCAAGAATTTAGAAAATTATTAGTACTCGTCCGCTCTTTTGCTTTTG
>CAMNUC010000053.1 GCA_946560015.1 uncultured Candidatus Saccharibacteria bacterium
ATCGGCCGCGTCGGCCGGGGTCATCTCGACACTGCCAGCGTTATCATCCAAACCTACCAACCCAACCACCCTGTCATCCAAACCGCCCTTACCGCCGACTTCCCTAAATTCGCCACCTACGAACTCCGCCAGCGCCGTACCGGCAACCTCCCACCTTTTACTTACCTCGCACGCCTCACCATTACTTACAAAACCGAAAAAACCGTTTTCGCCAAAATCCAACAAGCCTACAACATCCTCACTAAGGACCCAAAACTCCAAGTTTCCCCGCCCATGCCCGCCTTTCACGAACGCGTCAGTCGTGGTTTCACCTGGCAGCTCATCATTAAATCCACCTCTCGCGCTGCTCTTCGCCAAGCCCTCCAGCCTTTCGCTAAATATCATCTTGAACTCGACCCGCCATCGGTGTTATAATAATACATTATGAAACCTATTGTCACTACCCCCGACCCTCGACTTCGCGCCCGTTCTACGAAAGTCAGCGAGGTTAATGATGAAATCCTAGGCATTATCGACGATATGGTCAAAGCTTCTCTCGCTTGGGAAAAAGAGCACCCCTACGAAATCTCCGCCGCCATGGCTGCCCCACAGCTCGGTATCAATAAGCGCATTATCATTATTCGCGACGACCTCGATGACAAAGAAAATAATACTTTTACTACTCTATTAAATCCCGAAATCATCCGCACCGAAGGTCGGCCAATCAAAGATTACGAAGGTTGCCTCTCCGTGCCCGAAATCTACGGTATGGTCAGCCGCCCTAGCAAAGCTAAAATCAAGGCCCTACTGCCCGACGGCCGCGAAGTTCGCCTGCGTACACAGGATTTCCTCGCCCGCACTCTTCAGCACGAAATCGACCATCTTAACGGCATTCTCTTTATCGATCACATCAAAGACGACCCCACCGCTTTTTATCGTCTCGACGAACACGGCGACATGCAACCACTCAATTATGAAACTGAAGTCAAAAACAACCTTAACCTCTTCCCCGAAGAATAAAAATGAATACTACAAAAATCATCTTTTTTGGCAATGGCCCTCTAGCCGACTTTACCCTCAATACCCTCGAGCAACATTTTGACATCATTTTCCACGCCCATACCAAAGCCGACCTTGCTACCGCTGCCGAACTAAAAAAACAACATCCCGACGCACACGGCATCCTCGCCTCTTTCGGCGTCTTAATTAAATCCGACTTTCTCGAGCTCTTTGAGCCAGAAGGCATCCTCAACCTTCATCCTTCCCTCTTACCTAAATATCGCGGCGCTTCACCTATCGAATCTGCCATTCTTGCTGGCGACACTGATTTTGGCTATTCCATTATGAAACTCGTCAAAGCTATGGACGCTGGCCCAGTTTACCATCAAGCCACGCTTAAAAGTCTCCCCCTCGACAAAACTATTATCTACGAAAAACTCGCCACCGCTGGCGCCAATTGGCTCACCGAAAATCTCACCAATCTGCCAAAACCCACTCCCCAAGACGATTCCGCTGCCACTTTTACCACCAAACTCGACAAAAGCCAAAGTTTTCTCCACCCCAACCAATATCCCGCCTCCGAACTTTTCCGCCAAATCGTCGCCTTCCAGGGTTTTCCCAAGCCTAAATATGAATTTTATGGCAAACCCTGTATCATTCTCCAAGCCCATGTTCTCCGCGTCACTGACATCCTCTGCGAAGCCGCTGGACTCGACGGTACTTCTAGCTCCCCACTTATGCTAAAATGCGCCGATCGCAATTTCGTCGTCATCGACCGGCTTCAGCCCGAAGGCAAAAAGCCCATGGACGCTCGTTCTTTCATGAACGGCTATGCCAAGCACTGAGAAACCCGTACCCCAGTGTACCAAAGCGCTCAAGATTACGCTGCTTCACCTAAAATCGCTGGCGCTTGAGCCTTAATTTCATCCTTAAACTCATCACAAATTTTTGCCACCACATCCCGAAAATTCGGCACATATTTTTCCAGCCAAGCTGCCGCCGCATCCAAGTCGTCAATCCCCTCAAACTCCTGCATTTGTTCTTCCGTCAAAAACTCACCAATCCCCTGTCCCACAAGCACTTCTAATTCTTCTTCAGCGTGATCCATAAATGCTTTCCGCTCCGCCTCTGGCATCGCACTTAACCCCACTTCTTGCATAAACTTTTCGTTTACTCGCACAATCTACCTCCTTTTCGTACCATTATAGCATTTTTAACATACTTATGCTTGCTAATTTTTTTCGATTTAACATATACTATCTCCAGAGTGGCGGGGGCGCCAAGCATATTAACCATAAATAGGAGACGTCGGTATGAGAGTATCGTTACGATCAAAGCTGTTAAAAGTTACAGTTACGATTAAAATCTCCCTAGGTAATAAACACTAAGAAGATTTAACAACTCAATATCACTATCCTATCACACCTTAATAGCAGGGTCAATGGCGATAACTCACCATTATGCCCAAGCCACTCCAAAAAGGCCAACAAATTCGGCGCGGCAAGCCGCGCTTAATATTTGTTTTATTGTTTACATATTTGACTAATTTCTCGATTTTTGTCGGGGTTTCTGCTCTTTGCGCAGAAACCTGCGGGCGTCTCTCGCTTCGCGAGGTCCGCCCGTTGTTGGGGTTCACTCGCTTTTGCCAAACATCATCCTCAATCACTTCATAATGTTCACCGCTTTAGGTACCTTACCCATTCACTGCGCGCTCCCAGAACCCCAACGTGCCGGGAAAGGATTACCCTTCGGGTAACCTTTCCCGCTGGCTACGACTTGCTGATGGCCATTGGTTCGGGGCGGAGCCTTCCATCTCCGCCCCGAACTCGCTTTCCCCTTTTTCGCCTTTGCTATTACTTTTTTGTTATTTATATATTGTTTTACTTGCTTTATTACCGCACCATGCAACGGACGGGGAAAGCATATTGACGTTCATAAGCATAAATACCACGTGTTATTT
>CAMNUC010000054.1 GCA_946560015.1 uncultured Candidatus Saccharibacteria bacterium
GCTAAAAATTAGGCACAAATTATAAAAAATCCCTAGACTCAGCCGCGGCTTTGTCTAGGGGATCCTACTACGGAATAAACATGCGGTTTGGGATTTTAGTCTCGGCTAGGGTGTTGCGGGTATTCCCGAATGCATTCTTATTTAAGCACGGTGTTCTCGTAGAATCAAGAATCACTCTAGGGGAGGTGATAATTGCCAAATAAGTTAACAGAGCTTAAGACACTAACTGGTGTTATAACCATTGACTTTTTGAGAAATCTGTGATACAATAGAAACAGGGATAGGAATATTCTATCTCTGTTTTGCTAGGATGAAATTAATAATTAACTTTGGCAAAACTCGGTATTTATGATAAATACCCGTACTTCTTGCAAAGCAAGAAGTAATCGCACATTAACAGTTAGTCGCGAAAACACCATATTTCATAGATAAAAAAGGGGGACTAAATATGAAGTTTAAAGCAAGAGATTACCAAAAGGAATGTTTGGCAGAAATATCCAAAACCGTGCAAGCTAGCGAGAAACGCGCGTTGGTTGTGATGGCTCCGGGTCTTGGTAAAACAATTACTTCGGCTTTTGCTATCAAAGATTTTTTTGCCGGGCGCGAGTTTGGTCGCGTGCTGATGCTCTGCCATTCCGAGAAGATACTGCGTCAATCAAAGGCGAAATATCAGGATTTTTTCGGAGAGGAGTATAGCTACGGCATGTACGTCAATAATGATAAAGCTACGCATCAAACGGATTTTCTTTTTGCGACTTTCCAAACCATGAAAGAGAACCGCAAAGATTTTCCAAGGGATGCATTTTCCTACATTGTTGTTGATGAGGCCCATCATAGCAAGGCCTTGACTTATTTCCCAACCATTCGCTATTTTAAGCCGAAGTTTTTACTTGGGTTGACAGCGACACCTGACCGTCTCGACGGTCAAAAGATTGAGGAAATCTATGGAGAGCCGGTTTATGAGTTGGGCTTTATTGAAGCAGAATGTCGCGGGCTGCTGGCGGAATGTGACTACGAGTTGGTGTTGGATGATTTATCGCAAGATGATATTGATAGATATCTCGATAGCGACGAGAAGCTCTCTATTAACCAGCTCAACAATACGATTTTTGCGCCAAAGCGTGATGAGGAAATTGTACGTTTGATTAAAAAGTATTCCACTGAGCAAGAAGACCCGAAAACAATGATTTTCTGTAAGGGTATCGAGCATGCTCGCAGAATTGCGAAGTTGATGGGTGATGAGGCAACCCTGGTCCATAATGGCCAGAGTAGCTCAACTAATGATATTGCGCTCGACGCCTTTCGTGAGGGCAAGATTCGAACAATTGTCTCGGTACAAATGCTGAACGAGGGCATTGATGTGCCGGATGCAAACATGATCGTATTCTTGCGCAACACCGTTTCGCCGGGAGTATTTTATCAACAGCTTGGCCGCGGAGTACGCCCGGCGCCAGGTAAGAAAAAGGTCAAAGTTCTGGATTTCGTAGGTAACTGCGAGCGTATCCAGACGGTCTTGGAGCTAAAACAAGAAATCGATGATTTTCGCATCCAGACTCCAGTTGAGAAAACTTATACTCATGGTGACGGCGAAGCCGATTCGCATGAGAAATTTACGCTTAATATTGCCACGCCGGAGTTTAAGAGTTGGATGGTAGACATTGTGGAAGTACTTGGTAGGGTGAAACATGTCCACATCTGGACGCGAGAAGAAATTTTAACTATCATGCGTAAGAGAATTGCCGATGGTAAGGATGTCAGCGTTGGGGCTCTAGATATGGACCCGGGATCGCCGTGCGCAGCTACATGTGCTAGAATATTCGGCAGCTTTAACACGATGCTTGAAGAATTAGGAATAGCAAAGAGGGGCCCGAAAACCGATGAGAGACTAGTCCTTGAGTATTATCGTGCTTGTCAAGAGGCTAGCCAATGGCTTAGCAGTACGGACATAGGTCAGAATAAGAGCTTGAGCACGTATTCTACATATAAGAAGCGGTTCGGTAGCATGGAAAACTTAAAACAAGCAGTAGTTGATCTATACGGAATCGAAGGCTGTGAATGTCTAAATAATACTGATGACAAAAGAGTCTGCAAAATACAGGTGCAATATGATAAGTACGAAGAACTACTTAGAGAATATTATGAGGCAAGCCTTGATGCGGGCCACTGGCTCAGTTTTAGGGAGATAGCAGGGCATCGTAATCTCGCCCTAACAAGGACGTATCGTCGGTATATTGGGTCATGCCCCGAGCTTCAACAACGCGCCAAAGATAGGTATGGCGATTTCTGCAACTAACTAACTAACACTATCCGCACCAAAACCCATTCCGGGGAGTAGGTGCGGTATTTTTATGCTTACTATGATATATTGTGACGAATTAATAATTTGGCAGACTTCGTAGAAAATAGCATAATAATCATTGACAAAATTAAGAAAGTGTGCTACAATAGAAAGATAGGGCATAAAATCCGCTATCGAAGGATAGATTTTACCCCTTGCAATCGTAAAAATACCCAGTTTAGCGCCAATTTTGCAAAAAAAGTCGCAAAATCTTTCAAAAAAGTGTTGACTTTTGTAATAAGGTGCGCTATACTGAAGAAAGTTAAACAAGTTGTGGAGAACAACCTCTGTATTATGATAGGGACATGCGAGGTAGTCTATCAATCTAGAAGATTCATAAATACCTAGCTTTTGATGGTCTCGAGTTAACAATTTGGACAACGATGAAGTACAAATTGACAAAGATTTATTCTGAGTCAATGAGTATTATTGTAAGACGGAACAGTAATCGAGAATCGATTACTAGTTAAGTCAATGCATAAAAAGGTACATAAGGGCACTGATAGTGGATGCCTTG